>CAZAWH010000008.1:0-39497 GCA_964488775.1 uncultured Sandarakinorhabdus sp.
CTAGCGACGGCGGAAAAGTCCGCGCTTGATTGGCCAGCGAATGGCCAGCAGCACCGTACCGGCCAGGCCGAGCATCAAACCGCCGATCGCAAACGCCAGTAGCCACCATGTGTTGAAATTGTCCCGCTCCGTCCAGTCCATGATATGCAGGCCCCAAAAGAAATCGAACAGCCGCCAATTCGCGGTGCGCACTGCAGCGATCTGCCCGGTATCGACAGCGACGAATACGCTGGTTTGGTCAGGATCGGCGAATGCAACACGCCATGCCGGCAACGGACCACGATACTCCGGACTCGCCGCTGTGACCTTGCTGGTGATTGGCGCCGTAACATGACCACCAATCCAGGCCCTTCTGGCAATGGCAGCCGCTGACTGTGCGTCAACAGCAGGCAGCGGCGTGCCAGCGACGGCATCGAACAACTGGACTTTACTGCCTCGGACAACTTCGGCGACGGCCCTGCCGTTCAGCATCCGGAGCGTCACGCGGTCGGCCCCGTTGCCGCGCAGGTAAGTTGCGGAATCGGCGAGAGCGATACCGGCCGGAAGCGCGTCTATGGTCTTTCGGTCGACCAGATGGTCGCCATGAATTTCCTCGATCGGCCAGAAACTCATCAGTGCGCCGCTGGCGAACCAGATCAACAACTGCGCCCCGACGATCAGCGCCAGCCATTTGTGCAATCGGCTTGCGCCAAGGTGAAGGCGGTGGCGTCGTGAACTCATCTGTAGTTGCTTAAAACCAGACCCGGGAGCTCGCAACAGGGTTGACGCTATTTGTTCGCTCGCCGGCGTCAGGCGCAAACGCGGCACTGTGTGCAGCCACACTGAGCGTCGCAGAAATGAACCAATGTCGTCTCATCCCACGCCGGGCGCGCCAGCTGAAAGTTGGATCTGGGCCTTTGAAGGCGGTCAACGCGCTGCACCGTTCAAACCAATCGTAGTCCTTCTTGCTGTCTCTTTGCAGGCAATCGTCGATTGGCTCGGAACTTTTCAACCTCCTGCAGCGTTATAGACCATGCACCTGCCCATGCCTGCCCGAGGTCGGACAGCGCGCTTTGCGTGAGATCAACTGGCAGGCACGTTGAAAGGCACGACGATGCACAAATATCTTGCACTGGCAGCTTTGTTTTTGGCGAGCCCGGGTGCCGCTCAAATGCTCCCACCTGTTGATCACAGCCGAATGCAGGGTATGCGTCACGACAATATGGCCGGCATGAACCGTGAGGGGCAGGCCAAGCCGGGCACCCCGATGCAGCCGATGGACCATTCCAAGATGGCCGAAATGGGCGAAATGATGAAGAACACGCCCGCCAATCCTTACGCGGAAGCCGGCATGGCGATGCACCATAAGATGATGGTTGTCGGCGCCGATGCGTCCGAAACCTGGGTCCGTAAGATGATCGAGCATCATCGCGGTGCGATTGCAATGTCGAAGATTGCCGTCACCCAAGCAGCCGACAAGGACGTTCGCGTCATGGCGCAGAAGGTCGTCGCGATGCAGGAGAAGGAAGTCGCAAGCCTCCAGTCGTGGCTGAAGCGAAACGGCAAAAAGGCGCAGTAATGGACATGGCACATCGGGCTCGCGCACACGGGTCCGATGCCGCCAAAGCTGCCTGCTTGAGGGCAGCGACGCTTAAAGAAACGACGAGAGAACCCCGCAGCTCAACCAACGCTGCCGGCGAGTTCCTCAATTATAGGACAGTCCGGACGATCGTCGCCGCTGCACGTCGCAACAAGGTGCTCCAGCGAACGCCGCATCGCGTGCAACGCCCTTTCGCGGTCCCGCAGGTTGGCAATCTTGGCCGTCGCCAACGCTTTGACGTCGGCACTTGCCCGCGTCTGGTCGCTCCAGAGCACCAGCAACTCGCCGATCTCGTCGATCGAAAAGCCAAGGTCACGTGCCCGGGCGATAAACCGCAATCGATGCACGTCATTGGTCGAATAATCCCGATACTGGGAGTCCCTTCGCAGCGCCTTCGGTGTCAGCCCGATCTTTTCATAATGGCGCACCATCCGCGGGCTGAGACCCGCCGCAGTCGCCGCCTCGCCGATGTTCATACAATACCTCTTGACCTTGACACGATGTTAACCCTGACATTGAGCCGCAACGCTTGAATTACAAGGACGCAGGCCATGGAAGATCACCAGCTCACGCACTCCGGAACTGATGCCAAGGCCCATGCTTGCTGCGGCGCCGCCAAAGGGGACGCCCTTGGGGCAACGGTGAAAGACCCGGTCTGTGGCATGTCCGTAGACCCGCATACAGCGGTTCACCGCGCCGAGCATGACGGCCATCCCTATTATTTCTGCTCCGCCGGCTGCCGGACGAAGTTCATCGCCGACCCGGCGAAGTATCTGACGCCGGCTGAATTGCGTTCGCATGAACCGGTGCCCGAAGGCACAATCTACACCTGTCCGATGCACCCCGAGATCCGCCAGGTCGGACCTGGCGCCTGCCCCCTCTGCGGGATGGCACTCGAGCCGGCAGTGATGACCGCAGACACGCCGCCAAATCCTGAGCTTGCCGATTTCACGCGCCGCTTCTGGATTGGGCTGGCGCTGACGATCCCGGTGTTCATCCTCGAGATGGGCGGTCACCTGCTCAACATCGACCATGTCGTGGCGCCGCAGATTTCCAACTGGATCCAGCTGATGCTCGCCACACCCGTGGTCCTGTGGGCGGGTTGGCCAATCTTCGAACGCGGGTGGCGATCCATCGTCAACCGCAGCCTGAATATGTTCACACTGGTTGCCATGGGGACGGGTGTAGCCTGGGCCTACAGCGTCATCGCCACCGCCGCGCCAGATGTGTTCCCGCCGGCATTCCGCCGCATGGATGGCGCCGTCGCAGTATATTTTGAAGCCGCCGCAATTATCGTTGTGCTGGTTCTGCTAGGCCAATTGCTCGAACTGCGCGCGCGTGAGGCCACCGGGGGCGCCATCCGCGCCCTGCTCGATCTGGCACCCAAGACGGCCCGGCGGCTGAAGCCAGACGGGTCTGATGAGGAAATCGCGCTTGGCCTGGTCGCCGTGGGCGAGCTGTTGCGCGTTCGTCCAGGTGAAGCCGTGCCTGTGGATGGCAGCGTGACCGAGGGACATTCCACGATCGATGAATCGATGGTTACCGGTGAGTCCATGCCGGTGAGCAAATCGGTTGGCGACATCGTGATCGCGGGCACGATCAACCAGACCGGCGCCATCGCGATGCGTGCCGACAAGGTTGGCAGCGACACGATGCTGGCGCGGATCGTGCAGATGGTCGCCGATGCCCAACGCAGCCGCGCGCCGATCCAGCGGCTCGCCGATCAGGTAGCCGGATGGTTCGTGCCGGCCGTCATTGTTGTTGCCGTGCTGGCGTTCATCGTCTGGGCGTCCTTTGGGCCTGAACCGCGCTTCACTTATGGCTTCGTTGCTGCCGTCACCGTGCTGATCATCGCGTGTCCCTGCGCGCTTGGGCTCGCCACGCCGATGTCGATCATGGTTGGCGTTGGGCGCGGCGCCGCCGGCGGCGTGCTCGTCAAGAATGCCGAAGCGTTGGAACGGATGGAGAAGGTCGACACGCTGCTTGTCGACAAGACTGGTACGCTGACCGAGGGCAAACCCAAGGTTGTCGCCATCGAACCGTTCAGCGGCTTCACCGAGGCTGAATTGCTGCGCCTTGCCGCCGCCGTCGAGCGCCCGAGCCAGCACCCGCTTGCAGCCGCAATTGTCGCCGAAGCCGCAGTCCGCACGCTTGCTGTGGAAACCGCGACCGAATTCGACGCGCCTACCGGCAAAGGCGTCATCGGCACCGTTGACGGCCATCGGGTGGCCATCGGCAACCCCGCCTATTTGTCGGAGCTCGGCGTTGATACCGCAGCGTTGACCGATGCCGCCGACCGCCATCGCCGTGACGGCGCCACTGCCATCCTCGTCGCTGTCGATGGCAAGGCGGCCGGGGTCATTGCGATTGCCGATCCGGTGAAGGAGTCCACGCCCAGTGCCCTGGCAGCGCTCAAGGCCGAAGGCATCCGCGTCATCATGGTCACTGGCGACAATCGCGTAACCGCCGAGGCCGTAGCGCGTCGCCTTGGGCTTGATGAGGTTGAAGCCGATGTGCTGCCCGATGCCAAAAGTGCCGTAGTGGCCCGTTTGAAAGCCGAAGGCCGCGTTGTTGCCATGGCCGGAGACGGCGTCAACGATGGGCCCGCGCTTGCTGCCGCCGATGTTGGCATTGCCATGGGCACCGGCACTGATGTGGCCATCGAAAGCGCCGGGGTGACGTTGGTGAAGGGCGACCTCAATGGCATCGTCCGCGCCCGCCGCCTGAGCCATGCCACCATGCTCAACATCCGCCAGAACCTGTTCCTCGCCTTTGTCTATAATGCCATCGGCGTGCCTGTGGCTGCCGGGGTGCTGTATCCGACGTTTGGGCTGCTGCTCTCACCGGTGATCGCCGCCGCCGCCATGGCGCTGTCGTCAATATCGGTTGTTGGCAACGCGCTACGCCTCAGAAGTGCCGAACTGTGAAGACGCTGGTCGACCATCCCGCATTCAACATCGCAATTTTCGCGCTGTTGCTGAGCCTGCCCTGGGAGTTCGGCCAGATGTGGCTCTATGCCGGCACATCCGAATTGTCGCATCTCCAAGGAACTCGGATTTGCATGGTGGCCACGCTGGGCGACGCATTGATTACGCTGTTCGCCTTCGCCGCCGTTGCGGCCCTCTCGCAGTCGCCAGCGTGGGTACGCACGCCAAAGCGTTCGCAAGTCGTGGGCTTCTTAGCGATTGGTCTGGCGATAACGATTGCCATCGAAATCATCGCCACCCGGTACGATGGCGCTTTCAGTTGGCGCTACACGCCCGCCATGCCGGTCACGCCTTGGCTCGGCATCGGGCTTGCACCGTTGCTGATGTGGCTGGTGGTGCCGCTATTGGTGCTGTGGTTCGTCCGCCGCCAGATCGCCGGCAGCATGAATTTGCCAACGGTCGCTGCACGGCTCCGAGCCCCGCCTGAGGCATAATCGGTAAGCGCGCACATACAACGATAGGAACATGTCATGACCACGAGAGTCTGCGACGGACCTGAACCGCAAAGCCAGCGACTGCCGCTGTCGGAGTGGGACAATGAAGGCGGCGCCGGCAGGTGCGGCCCCAAGGAAAGCACCGCAGGGCTTCCCGCCCCAGAGATTCCTGAACTGACCAATACCGAACTGGTGCAGCTTCGCATCAGGGTCATCGCGCTGGAAAATCTGGTGACGGCCTTGCTGGCGGGCGCGCCGGAGCGGCAGCATGACCTCGCCCGATCGATGGCCACGCAGATCTCGCCGCGCGCCGGCATGACCACGCACCCGCTGACAACCCAGGCGGCATCGCTTATGAACGAGCTTGTCGACCGGGCGATCCATTACCGGGATGCACCCCCGGGATGATGGCCGACGGGACATCTTCGTCTGCCACGGCGCCCGACCCGGCCGAACGCCTGAACCAAGGGTGCTTTTGCATTACGCTCGACCGCCCAAGCTTGATGCAAAAGCTGGATGTCGAAGTCGGGACAACGGGGTTTGCGGCCGGACTTGCTGCCACGCACCCGTCACTTTTCTCGCACGTGCCCGTCTTTGTATCCCACAACACGGGCTCGGCAATGGAAGCTGTGGTTCTCGCGGTCGAGACGGCTGCACGTCTTCCCGCATTTCAGGATGCCGCCTTGGCATGGGCACCGCCGATTGCCTCTAAGGACTTCGGGCCTGTCGGCGCATTGATGGGGTATGATTTCCACATTACCGCCGCGGGGCCACGGCTGATTGAAGTCAATACCAATGCCGGGGGCGCCTTCCTGAATCACACGCTCGCCGCTGCGCAACGCGCTTGCTGCTGCGAGGTGCAATCACTTGTTGGAGATTTCAATCCACCACGCGCCTTTGGCGACCAAATCCTCGCAATGTTCACCTCAGAATGGCAGCGGCAGGGCAGAGTCGGACGGCCATCGACAATCGCCATCATCGACGACGATCCGGACAGCCAGTTCATGCTGCCGGAATTCAAACTGGCTCGGGCGGTGCTTGAAGCCGGTGGCATCCGCACGGTGATAGCCGACGCTGGCGCCCTCGATTTCACTGGCACGAGACTGACAATTGACGGCAAGGCAATCGACCTTGTCTACAACCGCCTGGTGGATTTCGGCCTGGCCGAAAAGCGGCACGCCGCACTTCGCGCGGCGTACGAGAGCGATGTGGTCGTCGTAACGCCCAACCCACACAATCACGCGCTCCTTGCGGACAAGCGCATCCTTTCTTTGCTGTCTGACAGCCTGAGGCTCGAGCGCTGGGGGCTCGGTGAGGCGCACCGCAAGGTGCTGGAGGCAGCCGTCCCAGCAACAGTCATTATCGACGCAAGCAATGCCGACCATCTTTGGGCAGACCGAGGTAACCAGTTCTTCAAGCCGGCCGGCGGTCACGGCAGCAAAGCGGCGTATCGCGGCGAAAAGGTGACCCGGAAAGTTTGGGCGGAGATTCTTCAGGGTGGTTACGTTGCACAAGCCTACGCGGCCCCAAGCGGAAGAAACATAATTCAGGATGGTGCTCCGGTAAAATTCAAACTCGACGTGAGACTGTATACCTACGCCGGCGCCACTCTGCTGGCCGCTGCACGGCTTTACCAAGGCCAGACCACAAACATGCGAACGCCCGGCGGCGGATTTGCTCCCGTACTAGAGCTAAGGACCGCAGGTTGAGTCTGCTGACGCCTTTACAACCGAATGGGAAACCCCAGGCAACTGCCAGTTTCGGATACCTCTGTAACCGGCGCCCCAACATCGGCCTCGTGCAGATCTGAAGGGCACTGCTAGTCTGCCGGCTCTGACTCCTGGTGCAGAAACGCCGGTGTGAGAGCTTCCCCAGTGCCACTCAAGGCGTCGGCCGCCGGCCGCATGCAATGGCTTACGGGTTTCTTTGCATTTGTCGCTTCGGCCTGCAATACAATGGGCCGGCATTATCGTCGAACACGAGGGAACGGGATTATGAAAAAGCTTGCAGGATTGGCTGGAGCAATGGCCGCCCTTGGAATGACCTCCGCGACAATGGCCCATGACTTCTTTCTGATGCCCAACCAGTTTACCGCTACGCAGCCGGGGCCGCTGAGGCTACAGGCGTCTGTCGGTTCGAGCTTCCCGCAGCCAACGACGGTCGTTACCCCCGACCGTGTCGAACAGCTATTCGTTAATGGCGCCGGCAAGCCTCAGATAGCAATCATCGGACCGGGCGAAAAGGCACTCAACCTGCAGTTAACTGCCGAGGGCGCCGGCACCATAGTGGCCGGGATCAAAACTCTTGATCGCGACGTAGAGTATGCGGAGGATCGCATTCCCTTGATACTCGAAGAATACCGCGTCAGCCCGAACGCGCTTGCGGCCGTAGAGAAGCTGGAAAAGCCCAGAACGCTCAAGGTGTCATCCCGCCGATTTGCGAAGACCATGCTCTGCGTGCGGCAATGCGATGCGTCGGGTTCAGCAGGCCGCCCAATGGGGGTTGCTCTCGAGTTCATTGCAACTGGCACGTCGGCTGATCATTTTCGGCTGCTCAACCTTGGACAGCCGCTTGCCGATTACCCGGTCGACCTGGTCAATGCAGAAGGCAAGCGCGCGCATTTGAGGACTGACAGCAACGGTGAGGTTCATATCGCTTCTGAGGCAAAGGGCTCGATGATGCTATTCGCGGCAGTGATGACGCCGCCCGCCAAGGCTGAGCGCTTTGTGCTGAACCTGTCCACACTGACCTTCTCACGGCCCTGACTGCTGGTTAAAATAAAATTGTGGGCGCGTGCAGGGGCAGCGCACTGTCACCGAGTCAGAATTTTGGTGAGCCGCAGTTTTCGCTGCCCGGCACATTGAAGTTAGTCGCGTGGCAGGCAGACAAGCATCGGGATGCAGAAAAATCTGAGACTGACCCTGGAGTTTTTTCTGCTTCGAAGTGATTTGATCGCAGATTGGCAAGGTTAAAAACGATCGGTGACATAACCGCTGGTCAGCAATAATTGCAAATCTCGGACTGTTACGACGCCGAGCAGCGCGAGGTATCAATGGACGGGCATCCAGATACGATGGCTTGGGCTGGAACCATCACGTTCGGCGACGGCTGGGCCGTCTATCGAGGCTCGGCTGCCGATAATACGCTACACGCGCATGCTGCCATTCAGGTAGTGTTTGCTGAAGCGGGTTCAGCTACCGTCGTGTCGGGTAAAGGAGAGGACCATGTTGGCGCTGTCATCCTGATTCGTCCCCTGGCTGAACATGCGCTGACCTCGCGCGGCAACGTCACACTGCTGTATGCCGAGCCGCAATCACCGCTCGCGTTCCGGCTTTCCGACCTCGCCGCGCAGGCCGATATTTGTGTCATCGACCCGAATGCCTTCCCCGCACAACGACCCGACGAAGATTTGCCGCATTGGATAGGGCGCGTCGCCGAGCGCCACGATGCAAAGCCGCCACTCGATCGTCGGCTTCGGCACGCCCTGGCACTACTTGCCGAAACACCCGGAACCGCTTCGATCAGCGAGACGTCGAGGCGGTGTGATTTGTCCGAGTCCCGGCTGCGGACACTGGCGCGTGAACAATTGGGCCTGCCACTTTCGACCTGGCTGGTCTGGCGCAAACTCGAGCGGGCTGCACGCGCGATGAACGATGGGGAGACGCTGGCGATGGCGGCAGCGGCAGGCGGTTTTGCCGACCAGGCACATCTCGCCCGGGCGATGCGCCGCATGTTCGGTATAACGCCGCGCACCGCGCAAAGCTCCAGCCTGCGGCGCGATAGCCGATCCGTTCAAGAATTGATGTAGCAATGCTGTCAGCTGCTTCGCTGAAGGAGTATGCGATGCACGCTGTTCAAACGCTCTTGCGCCATGGGTATGCGCCCGTCTTTTTTGTGGGCTTTGTTGGCGGCGCAGTTGCGCTTTTGCGAGCAGGTCTGCCGGTTTGGGTCCTGCCGGTGCTGTTGCTTGCGGCGATCCTGGTGTCATTCGCGGGCGAGCGCATCCTTCCCTATGAACCTGAATGGAATCGAGACCATCGCGACTCTGCCACCAATTTATGGCATGCGATTGTGAACGAGGTGTCGATCTTCATTTCGGTGCTATCGCTGCCGCTCGTCGCGGCGCATGTGCCAGGGCTCGATCTGTGGCCCCATGAATGGCCACTTTGGCTGCAGCTTGCACTTGCGATCCTGATCGCCGACGCAGGCATTTCGCTGACCCATTTTTTCAGCCACCGCTATCGCTGGCTTTGGCGGCTGCATTCCGTCCATCATGCGGCGCCGCGGCTCTACGGGTTCAACGGCCTGATGAAGCACCCGGTGCATCAGGCTATCGAACTTACTGCGGCTACGGTCCCGCTCATTTTGCTCGGCTTTGGCTCCACCGTGGCGTGGCTCCTCAGTTTCGCCGTGGCGATCCAATTGCTCCTCCAGCACTCCAACGTTGATATGCGTATCGGCAAGCTCGGCTATTTTTGGGCGATCGCGCCTGCGCACCGCCATCATCACATCGCATCGGCCACCGACGGCGACGTGAACTTCGGCCTGTTCACAACAGTCTGGGACCACTTGCTTGGCACATTCATGCTGAATGATCGCCCGGCTCCGAGGGCTGGAGAACTGGGTATTGATGGAGATGCCGACTTTCCGCGCAGCTATATTGGACATCTGTCAGCGCCGTTTGCGCGCGGCTTTGTGCACGGCATCGCAGCGAAATCCGTGGCGCGCAATGGACCGTGAGCATGGAATCCGATTTGAAGCACAACCAGGTGCCAATTGGCGTGATTTACTATGTACACCATTTGAAAAAGAGCTTTGCCGACAAGCTGATGCGCTTGTGGCTGGCGACAATTTATTGCGGAAATCGACGAAGCGATCTGGCTTGGGAAGAGACGAGCACCGGTGGTTCTCGCGCTGCAATACACGTCGGAGTTGGGCAAGATTGCACCGCAGCATGCATGCGCGCAATCAGGGCCAGCGACTTCGCGCGAACGGCGCGGCACTGCCTATGGAAAACAATGATCCTCGCCGCTGACCTGCAAAATGCAGGCATGGTGATGATCGCGGGCTCAATCATTCCCGACGCAGCCACCATCTGGAGCGGTTTCCGTCAATCTGGATCATCGGCTCGGAGCCGATTTCGGTTCGGGGCCAGGAGCGAGCAGGGCGCGGCGCATTCCGCCTAGTAACCGGCACTTGACGCAGCGCCGGAGCAAAAGCGGTCCGCGCCGCAGGGAAATGGTGAGTCATCACGATGACGCTGCTGCAGATTGGTCGGAAACCGCCCTAGCCAGCCATCGACGTCAACTTTGACCTCGAAAGAATACATGAGCGCGCCTGCTATTTCGCAGGGTGAAGATGCAACCCGGATCGACCGAAAACGTGGCCAACAATCATCACAACCAGAAGCGCACACCGGTACGGATGGACCATCCTCCCGGATTCTCTCCCGCCGCCCGCGCAAGCCGGCTCGACTCGCCCAGGCGCCGCTCGAACATCACCGCCACATAGGGTGCAACGCGGCGGGTGATTTCATACCGTGTCAGCACGCCAGTTTCGACGATCGCTGGACCCGGTGCGATCAACCGCTCTGGCACGCGGGTGGCATAAATATCAGTTTCGAACAGTGGTTGGATCACCAGCCGGTTGGTCATCCGGAGATCGAACGACTGGCGCAGCCGCAACAGCACATCACCCTTGAAGCCCAAAAACACATGTGCTTCGGTTTCGAAGAATAGCGGTGCCAGGCCCTGCACCCCCACCACGGCATAGGTGCGCGCATCGGGCGAAATATCCTGACGCAGGCCCACCTGGGCGTCAAAGAATGTGGCAACATTGCGACTGTAGAGCGCCTGGAACTCAGACTGTTCAATACGGGGGCCCTTGGTTTCGCCCTCGGTGCGCCACCAGAATTTGTCCATGTCGCTGCCGATCCAGCCCTGAGCCTCCCAGTTTATGGCCCAGCTGCCCTCAAATCGGGTAATATCGGCTTCTTCGACCAGCGTGAAATTGTTGATGCCGCCATCATGTTCATGACCGGCTGCTCGGGCCTCTTGTGTCTGGCTCTGGGCGAACGCAGGGGCAGCGACCAGTGCTGCAATAAGGGGAAGCAATCGCATTGGATCAGTGCCCGCTGTGCTGGCTGACGCCAAGCTTCGAGCCGTCAGCTGATGCCACATTGGCCACGACCAGCTTCTGCATCATGCCAGAGCCCATATGGTAGAGCAGGTGGCAATGCAGCGGCCATTCGCCGGCTTCGTTGGCGGTGAGGATGATTGACTGGGTGCGCCCCGGTGCCACCACGATCACGTTCTTCTCGGGCATCAGCCCGGGCGCCTGGCCATTTTCCACCTCGAAGAACATGCCGTGCAGGTGCATCGGGTGGGCCATCATCGTTTCGTTGATGAAGGTCACGCGCACTCGCTCGCCAAACTTCACGTCGATGGGCGGGCCTTCGCCGAACTTCTTGCCGTTCAGCGTCCAGATATAGCGCTCCATATTGCCCTGCAGGCGCACGATGATCTCACGGGTGGGCGGGGCGGCGTCGACCTTCGGTTCCAGCGCCACCAGGTCGCGCATGGAGAGCACGCGGGCGCCATAGGGGGCGCCGGTCGCCCAGCCGAAAACGCGGCCACTGCCATCAGTGTCGCCTTCCTTGCCCAGCACCGGCATGTTCATCATGCCCTTCATCTGGCTGTGATCCATGCCGGCCATCGGATCCTTGCCATAGCCATAATCCACCACCGGGTACGGCATGCCGCCCTGCGGCTTTTCAGCCAGCGCCACGGCGGTGCCGACGCGGGGCGCGGCCTTCGGGGTGCAATGGCCCATCGCGGCGTGTTCGGGCGGGCAGTCGGGGTCTTTGGCCGGGTCGGCCGCCGGCTTGAGCGCGGGCGTTTTCGGGGTGCAATGGCCCATGGCGGCATGCTCGGGAGGACAATTCGGGTCTTTGGCCGGGTCAGTCACTGGCTTGGGTGCGGGTGCTTTGGGCGTGCAGTGTCCCATCGCGGCATGTTCAGGCGGGCAGTCGGGATCTGACATGGGTTTCACCGCTGGTGCTTTGGGCGTGCAATGGCCCATTGCGGCATGTTCGGGCGCGCAGTCAGGATCGCTTGCCGGCTTGACGGCCGGCGCCTTCGGGGCGCCATGCCCCATCGCCGCATGGTCTGGCGCACCAGCGGACCCCTCGGCAGCCGCCAGCGTCACTCCGGTCGGCTGGCAATGTCCCATGGCGGCATGCTCGGCCGTGCAGGCTTCGCCCGGCGCCGGCATGCTGTGACCCATCTCGGCGAGCAGCAGCACCTGCTTGGGCCGCTGCGGCGGCGCATTGACCGGCAGCGCCGGATCACTGGTCAAAGCAGCCAGCAAAGTGGCGCGGCGGTCCAGAGTCTCCACCCACAGCGCGTGCGCTCCGGCCCTTGGCTCCACGATCACGTCATAGGTTTCGGCAACACCGATGCGGAACTCGTCCACCTGCACCGGCTGCACGGGCCGGCCGTCGGCGGCAACAATGGTCATGGCCACGCCAGGGATGCGCACATCCATGAAGCTCATGGCGCTGCCGTTGATGAAGCGCAGCCGCACTCGCTGTCTGGGCGTGAAAGCAAGGCTGGGCTTGGCCGCCGTGGGTTGGCCGTTGGCAAGGATCGTGTAGCCCGACACATCGGCGATATCGGTGGCGTCCATCCGCATGTCGCCCCAGGCCTTGCGTTCGGCCAGTGTCGCCTTCATCCCGAACTTCCTGGCGTCGCGCAGGGTCTCGGGCAGAGTGCGCTTGTTCCAGTTGTAATAGCCGCTGTCGCTTTTCAGGTTGCGCTGGACCCGATCCGGGTCCTGCCGCGTGTGATCCGACAGCAGGATCACATGTTCGGCATCGGCCTTGATCGGGTCCTCGCCCTTCGGCGCGATCAGCAGCGCGCCATATTGGCCGGCCTGTTCCTGGCCGCCGCTATGGGCGTGATACCAGTAGGTGCCGCTCTGCCGGATGCGGATGCGATAGGTGTAGGTAGTGCCCGGCGCGATGCCGTTGAACCCGTTGAAGCCCGGCGCGCCGTCATAGGCGCCATCGACCAGCAGGCCATGCCAGTGGATGGAAGTGGTGGCATCCAGCTTGTTTGTCACCCGCACCACGGCCTCTTCGCCTTCGCGGAAGCGCAGAACTGGGCCGGGCACGGTGCCGTTGATGGTGATCACCTTGTCGCTGCGGCCAGGCACGATCATCCTGTTCGCCTTTTCGACGACAAGGTCATAGGTTGCCGCCATCGCGGGCATTGCCAGCAGGGCTGCAAAGACAGTCAACATCGCACGAAGCGGGCGGTTCATCGGGGGGGGCTCCAATTGTTTCACTGTGCCTTACGCGCGGTGGGCGTCGTGCCCTCATCCGCCAAACAGCATCCAGGCTGCCATGGCAATCATGATCAGATTTTCCGAAAGCGAAACAAAGCCCAGCGGCACGTTGCTGTCGCCACCGACGCAGGCGCACTTCAGCTCGCGCTTGTCGATATAGACGGCCTTGAACACGCTGACCGCGCCAATGCCGCCGATGAACAGCGCCACACCGGCCGCCAGCCAGGGCAATTGGCCCGACAGCATCAGCACGCCGGCAAAGGCTTCGGCCCACGCATAGACGATGCCATAGGGCACCCAGCGCCGTGCCAGCAGATCATAGTTCAGGAACATGGTGGCAAAGCTGTCAACGTCGCGCAGCTTCAGATACGCCAGCATACACATGGCGATGCCGACGAACCATTCCACGGCGTGGCCTGTTAACGCACTGCCCATCGTGGCCATGCTGAGCGCGGCCGCAATGGCAGCAGCCATGCCGAACAGCGCAATCACAGGGCGATAGGTGAGCGCCTTTGGATCGCGCACCTGGAAGCCGAGCCAGCGCCTGAGATCGTCGTGGCCGCCCACCCGCTGGCCGGCAATGAAAATTTGCGGTGTGGTCATCACGCCCTGCTCGGCCTTGAAGGCGTCGACCTCTTCGCGGCTGGAGAGCAGCCGGTCTTCGACCGTGTAGCCGTGGCTTTTCAGCAGGTGCCGTGCCTTGAGGCCATAAGGACAGGTGTGATCGGGCAACGCCATGCGGACCAGCGTTGCGGTTCGAGGAAGGGGAGCATCCATAAGGCAATTTCTCTCGATTCGCGTGATTGCCTGCTCTATGTAGCCTCCGGACCATGATACGGAGTCAAGACATGGCGAAGATGACGATTGCGCGCCTTGCCTCGGCAGCAGACGTGGGCGTGGAAACGGTGCGGTTTTATCAGCGCAAGGGATTGATGCCGGTGCCTGCGGCGGTTGGTGCCATCCGCACCTATGACAAGAATGATGTTGAACGGTTGATCTTCATCAGGGCCGCGCAGCGTGCCGGCTTTCGCCTGTCGGAAATCGCCGAGCTGCTAGCGCTTGATTCAGCCACAGACCGGACACGCATCCGGGAATTGTCGCAGGCACGGATCGACAGCCTTGACGAACAGATCGCGGCGCTCACGGCTGCCAGGCGTGCTCTGGCGCGGTTGGTGAAGGATTGCGCACGGGGCGGGGCAGGGCCATGCCCGATCACCGAGGCGTTCAATTGAACCAGCCGAGGCGCCGGGGAGCGTTTCAAGCCGGCAGCGGGCGTTCCATGGCCAACTGCCTGATCGCCGCGGCAAGCCGGTCAACCTCAGCCGGCATTGTGAACAATGATGGTGTGACCCGAATGCAGGTGCCGCCGGCCAGGCCCACACGGTGGACCGTCATGATGCCAAAGCGGTTGAGCAATATGTCGGTGAGTTTGATGTTGGCTTCAGGCGAACCTTGGCCATGCAGGCGGAAGGATGTCGTGGCACCATAAAGCGCAGGGTCATCGGGCAACAATATGTCAACGCCTTCCAGCCCACGCACCTGCGATACCCAACGGTTGCGCAAGTACCGAAGCCGATCGATTTTGGCCTGCCGGTCAATCAGCGCCTGGAAGTCCAGCGCCGCCGGGATGGTCAGCTGCGGAGCGAAATCGACTGTCCCCTGGTGCACCTTGGCCTGAACATCGTCCGGCGCAGCGTTTGGCAGTTCCGGCGCTGGCGCAATCGCCGCAGCATAACCTTTTCGTATCCAGATCGCCGCTACACCAAGCGGAGCGCCCACCCACTTGTGAAAGTTCATTCCAACAAAGTCAGCACCGAAATCCGGAATCTTGAACGGTATCTGGTAAAAGCTCTGCGCGCAGTCGACGATGGCTTGGGCGCCGCGCGCTTTCACCAGCGGCACAATCTCGCTAACCGGCAGCACCAGGCCATTGCGGTGGCTCATGTGGGTCAGCAGCACCAGCTTGAGGCGCGGCGCACCAGCGATGGCCTACCTGTAGGTCTCGACCAGATTTTCTCGCGTCATGGTGACTGGCAGATTGATCTTAATGACTTGGGCACCGCGCGCCTTTGCCAGAGATTGCATGGCGCCTTGTGTGGTTTCGTAGTCGGTGTCGGCAAATAGGATCTGATCGCCAGCGCCGACGTCCCGAAACTGCATGATCAAGGCCGTCAGCCCCTCGGCCGCATTTCGGCACCAGCCGACTTCTTCCGGCAACACGCCCATGGCTTCGGCTGCCCGCGCCTTGGCACGCGCCTGGTCTGCAATCATGGCGCGGCGGGCATACCAGCTGTTATCGCGGTTCAGCCGTGCGATCTGCTCACGATGCACGGCAGCCACCGGAGCGGCCATGCTGCCCCAATAGGCATTCTCCAGAAGGGCGATTTCCCGCGCAATAGGATATTGCGCTGCCACCCGTCCCCATGCGGCCTCATCGTCAGGAGCGAATGGCGATTGGCCAGCAAACGCCGGGTGGCCAAAGTCCACCCCGCCCAAAGTTGCGGTGACGCCTGCGAGGGCCGTGCGACGCGAGATGGTCATCATGCTTTGCAATACGCACGGCGTTTCAATCGCACTTGCCTTTGCCTGCGACTCTCATGTGCGTGCCATATCGTCCGCGGCTGCGCGTCTTCGACCTGGGAAAGCGGCTGCCGTTCGTACGTGCTGCGCTCGCAGAGCGCTTCACCCTGCCAACAACGCCGCCATCCGCTGCTTGTTTGATTATCACCAATTTCTGCGCGAACACGCCGCCTCATGCCGCAGAACAGGCTCGTCGCTGATATCCTCAGCCAGACTGTTGGCACCTGTCGGCAAGCTTGCATCTTCTGTGCAGGCGATTCTGGCGCATCAGATGGCTGGCAGCGATGGGTATAGATTGACCGAAAAAGTGAGCACGGAATGTTTCATTCCTCTAGTCAGTTATGAGGGTAAATTTGTGGGTGAAGCGCCGTTCAGTGTGAGATAATGAATTGAATATAATACAGAAAAGCCCCGTGTGCGAATCCCTCCCGCTCCGCCATTTTTCAGCCCGTGCTGGCCACTTCATCGCCGTCACCGCCAAACCTGCGGCATCTCAGGGGTTTGTCCTTGCGTGAAAGCGCCCCACAGTGCGCGCGGATGGCAAGGAGATCCCGGCGTGGACGCAACGGATGACATTGACCCGCTGTGGGCGACTGAGCCCGATGCGTTGCCCGGCTGGTTTCATGAGGCGCTGGCCGTGCCGCGCGAGGAGGGGTTCGTCGACGTGTCGGGCACGCGCATCCATTATTTCCGCTGGGGTGACCGGTCGCAGCCGCCGATCCTGATGACGCACGGGTTCCTGGCGCATGCGCGCTGCTTTGCCTTCATCGCGCCCTTCCTGGCGGGAGATCATCATGTCATCGCCTATGATCTGTCGGGCATGGGCGACAGCGCGTACCGGCCCGGGAACAATGCGAAGGCGCGCGGTGCCGAGATGGTTGGCGTTGCCGAGGCGCTTGGGCTGTTCGATGGGCCGGCCAAGCCTGTGATCATCGCGCACAGCTTTGGCGCGTCGGTCGGCCTCACCGCGATGGCGTTGGCCGCCGAACGCTTCTCCGGCCTGATCCTGTGCGACATGATGGTGCTGCGGCCTGAGGTGCTGGCAGAGCGGAACCGGCGGGGCAGCGGGCGGCCGGGTTCGGGCGATCCCGACAAGCCGCAGCGCCGCTATCCCGATTATCCCACCGCGCGCAGCCGCTATGTGCTGTCGCCGCCGCAGCCGGTTGGAGAGCCATTTCTGATGGATTACATGGCCTTTCACTCGCTGCGGCGCAGCGGCGCGGACTGGACCTGGAAATTTGATCCCGAAGTCTTCCGTCAGAACGACGCGGAGCCGGGGTGGCACGAGATGGGCAAACGCGTCGTGGCAACGCCCGGCCGCAAGGCCATCGTCTATGGCGCGCAAAGCCAGTTGTTCACGCCGGACTCGGCGGATTATGTCCGCGAACTGGGTGGCACCAATATTCCGATCATCGCGGTTCCAGAGGCGCGCCACCACCTGATGCTCGACCAGCCGCTGGCGTTTGTCACCGCGCTCAGGGCCATCCTCGCGCTGTGGCAGACGGGCGACACAAGTGGCACGGCCGCGCCGGCACCGCCCCCAGCGTGATGAGCCTCAATCGGCCAGGCCTGCGCCGGTGCTGGCATGGGCAACGCCGCCATCCACGGTGATCGTTTCGCCAACCACATAATCGCCGGCGCGACTGGCGAGATAGATGGCGGCGCCAGCCATGTCCTCGTCAACACCGATGCGGCGGGACGGGATGAACTTGGCGATCGCATCGCCGTGATCGCGCGCCACCCGGTTCATCTCGCTGGCAAAGGCGCCCGGCGCGATGGAGGTGACGTTGATGCCATCCTTCACCAGCCGCGCCGCCATCCGCCTTGTGAGATAGATCAGCGCCGATTTGGAGGCGTGGTAGCTGTAGGTTTCCTGCGGGTTGAGCCTTATGCCGTCGATCGAGGTGATGTTGATCACCTTGGCCGGCCGCGCGTGGCTGCCCGATGCCTGCAACAGGCCGTGCAGCGCCTGGGTGAGGAAGAAGGGCGATTTGACGTTCAGGTTCATCACCTTGTCCCAACCGCTCTCCGGAAACTCCTCGAACGCGGCACCCCAGGCGGCGCCGGCATTGTTGACCAGGATGTCCAGCTTCGTCTCATGCGCCGCAAGCTGGGCGGCCAGGGCCTCGCAGCCCGCCACGGTTGAGACATCCTGCGGCAGCGGGATGCAGTTCGGCCCCAGTTCGGCTGCCGTCTCGAAACAGGCGGGGGCCTTGCGTGAGGAAATATAGACCTTGGCGCCCTGGGCGATGAAGCCGGCGGCGATCATCTTGCCGATGCCGCGGCTGCCCCCGGTGACAAGCGCGACGCGGCCATCGAGGCGGAACAGGCTGCTGGTGTCCATGATCATATGTCCTTGAATCGAGGCCGCTTGAAGCCGGGCGATCAGTGCAGCCCGGTCTCGTGCCGGCCGACCACCATGTGGTGCACCTCGTCCGGCCCATCGGCAAAGCGCAGGTGGCGAACATCGGCATAAAGTTCGGCCAGCGGGGTCCATTGCGAAATGCCGGCGGCACCGTGGATCTGGATGGCCTGGTCGATGATCTGGCAGGTCTTTTCCGGCACCATCGCCTTCACCATGCTCACCCACACCCGCGCCTCGCGGTTGCCCAGCACGTCCATCGCCTTGGCGGCCTTCAGCACCATCAACCGCATCGCCTCGATCTCGATGCGGGCGCGGGCGATCAGTTCCAGATTCTTGCCCAGCATGATCAGCGGGCGGCCAAAGGCCTCGCGGCTGTTGCCGCGCTTCACCATATAATCCAGCGCGATTTCGGCCTTGCCGATGGTGCGCATGCAGTGGTGGATGCGCCCCGGCCCCAGCCGCACCTGCGAAATTTCAAAGCCGCGGCCTTCGCCGAGCAGGATATTCTCATAAGGCACCCGCACATTTTCAAAGCGCAGATGCATGTGGCCGCGCGGCGCATGATCTTCGCTGAACACATGCATCGGCCCCAGGATCTTCACGCCGGGCGTGTCCATCGGCACCAGGATCTGCGATTGCTGGCTGCTCGCCGGGCCATCGTCGCTGGTGCGCACCATCACGATCATCACCTTGCAGCGCGGATCGCCGGCGCCCGAGATGTAGAATTTCTCGCCGTTGATCACCCAATCCTTGCCGTCACGCACGGCGCGGGTCCGGATGTTCTTGGCATCGGACGAGGCCACATCAGGCTCGGTCATGGCATAGGCCGAGCGGATTTCACCGGCCAGCAGCGGCTCCAGCCAGCGCTTCTTCTGCTCGGGCGTGCCCACCCGTTCCAGCACTTCCATGTTGCCGGTGTCGGGCGCCGAGCAGTTCAGCGACTCCGATGCCAGCGGCACCTTGCCCAGTTCGGCGGCGATATAGGCATAATCGAGGTTGCTCAGTCCCTCGCCGGTTTCGGCATTGGGCAGGAAGAAATTCCACAGGCCCGCGGCCTTGGCCTTGTCCTTCGCCGTCTGCAGCAATTCCAGTTGCCCCGGCGCCCAACTCCAGCGATCGGCCCGGCCCTTGCCCAGCTCCTCGAACTTCTCCGAGATCGGCACGACATTTTCGTTGATGTGACGGACCACGGCATCAAACAGCGGCCGCGCCTTTTCCGACATGCGCAGATCGTTCATTTCGGGATTGGTGAAGATATTACTCATGGTCGGGGTCCTCTCGTCTGCCGTCATGCTTGCCGCCACGGCCGGGACACGCAAGCCCACAATTTGAGGGTGGCCCGCCCGCCGGTTTCTCAAGAGGGCTTGGCTCCGGCTGGCGAAAGTGCCCGCCACAGCCCCCGACGATCGGCGCTTGCACTGCCGCGGGATCGCCGCCTACCATCAGCATGGCATGAGCCCGATCGTCGGCGTCGCCAGCGCCCCTGAATGATCTGACGACGAACATGCCAGGGGGAAGCGATATGAAGGCGGGTCTGTTCGCACATCTGGTGGGTGCTTTGCTGGCTGCCGTCAGTGCGCCCGCGGCCTTGGCCGGGGCTAGCTCCGGCGGGGCGGATCTGATCCTGACCGATGCCCGGATCTACACGCTGCGCTGGGGCGAGCCGGGTCTTGATGGCAAGCCGGCGGCCGATGCGCCGATCACCAACGGCAACTGGCGCCCCGATGCCGCCGCGGTGGCGATCCGGGGCGGCAAGATCGTCTATGTCGGCAGCGACAAGGGCGCGCTGGCCCTGCGTGGCAAGCAGACCAAGGTGATCGATCTTAACGGCGCGACCGTGATCCCCGGGCTGGTCGATTCCCACACCCATTTCGTCGAACTCGGCGCCAAGCTGGAATCGGTCGACCTGACCGATGTGGCCACCGAAGCCGAGGCGGTCGCCAAGGTGGCCGAGCGGGCGAAGACCGTCCCCAAGGGCGAATGGATCTTTGGTGCCGGGTGGGACGAGGGGGCCTGGGCCAACCGCTATCCCGACAAGCAGATGCTGAGCGCGGCGGTGCCCGATCATCCGGTGGTGCTGCGCAGCCTGCACGGCTTTGCCATCTGGGTAAACCAGGCCGCGCTGGATGCCGGCAAGATCAACAAGGCCAGTCCGGTGCCGGTCGGCGGCGAGATGCGGCTGGGCGCGGATGGCGAGCCCAATGGCCTGTTCCTGAACCGCGCGGCGACGATGATCGACGCGGCGGTGCCGCCCGAGCCGCCGGCGGTGGTGGCGCGCCATGCCTTGAAGGGCCTCACCCAGATGGCTGCGGACGGCTATGTGATGGTGCACGAGGCCGGTGTGCCCGCCCAGGCGATGGCCGCACTCCAGAGCCTTGAGGATGAGAATCGCCTGCCGATCCGGGTCTATGCCATGCTCTCGCTGCGCGACCCGCCCTTGATGCGCCAGTGGATCGCCAAGGGGCCGGACCGGGATACGGACAGCATGTTCGTCACCCGCGCGGTCAAGGCCTATTACGATGGCGCGCTGGGATCACGCGGGGCGCGGCTGCTGGCCGATTATGAGGACAGGCCGGGCCACCGCGGCATCAGCGGCAGCGGTTATGGCTTTGACCGTGATCTGGCCAAGGCGGCGATGAAGGCCGGCTTCCAGATCGGGTTCCACGCCATCGGCGATGCCGGCAACCGCGAAGTGCTTGATTTCCTGGAAGGGGAATTCAAGGCCGATCCGGCCACCGCCCGCAATCGCCACCGGATCGAACATGCCCAGGTCGTCGCTCGGCAAGACCAGCCGCGCTTCAACCTGCTTGGCGTGATCGCCTCGATGGAGCCGCCGCACGCGGTGGAGGACAAGGCCTGGGCCGAAGCGCGCCTGGGCCCGCAGCGCATCCTTGGCGCCTATGCCTGGCGCTCGCTGCGCCGCCAGGGCGCGCGGCTGACCTTCAATGCCGACAATCCGGGCTCTGACCACAGCATTTTCTATGGCCTGCATTCGGCGATCACCCGCCAGGACAAGCAGGGCCAGCCCCCGGGCGGCTGGTATCCGGCCCAGCGGCTGACCATCGAGGAAGCGATCCGGGCCTATACCAACTGGTCGGCCTATGCGGCTTTTCGTGAAGGCCAGACCGGGATCATCGCCAAGGGGCGCTGGGCCGATCTGACGGTCATGGATATTGATCCCTTCGTCCTGGCCGCCACCGCGCCGGAAAAAATTCTGGCCGGCCGGATCCGGGCGACCATCGTCAACGGCAAGCTGATCTATCAGCAATAGGCCGCTGCCGGCCGCGCCGGCATCCCGGGCCGATTGACCCTGCCGGGCTTCGCCCGCACTGTGCGGCAAAGGGCAGGGGGCAGGACGGTCATGCACGTGCGACAGGGGATCAGGCGGGCCGTGCTGGCGGCGGCGCTGGCGCTGGCCGGGCCGGCGGCGGCCTGGTCAAACCAGGGGCATATGGTCACTGGCGCCATCGCCCATGATCGGCTGGCCGTGCTGGCCCCCGGCGTGATCGCGGCGGTGGAGCAATTGATGCCGGCCCATCCGGACTGGCCGAAATTTGCCGCGGCGCTGGCCCCTTATGCCGGCGCGGCGCGGCAACGGCGGCTGTTCGAACTGATGGCGCGCTGGCCCGATGATGCGCGCGGTGGGCCCTATGACCGGTCGGCCTCGCATTATTGGGTGCGGGTGCTGGTGTCGCGGGCCGATCCGGTGGCGGTGGGCCCGGCGGTGCGTCGCCAGGTCAATGGCCAGGCGGTGGAGGCCTTCGCCCTGCATCTGGCCACGCTGCGCGATGTCTATGCCCCGCCGGCCGATCGCGCCATGTCGCTGTGCTGGCTGATCCATCTCGCGGGCGATATCCAGCAGCCGCTGCACACGGCGCAACTCGTGTCGGGCCGGTTTCCGCAAAGCGATGCCGGTGGTGCCTTTGGCCATGTGCGGCTGGACCCGGCGCCACCATCCACCCTGCACGAATATTGGGACAATATCATCGGCGGCGACAATGATGATGATGCCAATGTCGAGGCCCAGCGCCAGCGCCTCGCGGCGCTGTGGCCGCTGCGCGCGCTGCCCGAACATGATGGCCGTGCCGATGCCCGGGCGTTTCGCCGCTGGGCCGATGAAAGCCACCTTCTGGCCTGGCGCGTCGCCTATGATCATGGCCGCTTCGAAGCCGGGGTGAGCGCGGCGGCAGCCGTGGCGATCAGCCCGGCCTATCGCACCGCCAGCCTCTATTGGGGCCAGCGGCGCCTTGCCCTGTCAGGCTATCGCATTGCCGATGCGCTCAGGCTGGCGTTGCCGGCGGTGCAGGTTGTGCCGGCGGGGCCGGCGGGGCCGACGGGGCCGATACCGCGTGCGGCACCGTCGGCGACGTCAGGCTCCAATTGACCTTCATGCTGCCATCGGCCTGCCGGCGATAGCCCAGCAGGCAGTTGTTGGCCTGGCTCATGATCAGCTTGCCGGTCGTCTTGTCGTTCACGTTGACGATGCAGGTGGACCGCACCGTGGCCATATCCTGCGAAGCCGGGGCATCGACGATGATGTTGGAGGTGACCAGCGTGATGGCAAAGCTGGTCTGGCCCTTGCGCCGCGCCCCTGCACCGGCGGCATCCAGATTGGGCCCGCCATCCTGCATCAACACCTGGTCGCTGGCATAATGGGCGGCCAGCTTGCCCACATCGCCGCTGTTGTAATCGGCGGTGAGCTGGTTGGCCTCGGCGATCATGGCGGCCTTGAATGCATCCAGGCTGGGGCCGGCCTTGGTGGGAGGGGCCGGTTCGGCCGCGGGTGAGCAGCCGGCGAGCACGGCGAGCAGGCCCAATGCGGCGGCCCGGCAAAAATTTGCATCCGGCATGACAATATCCCCCCGTGGCAACGTTCACCACCCTGTTTATCGATGGTTGAGCGTGACCGACTTTGGTGCCAAAGCAAAGGGGAATTGAAGGGACGGGGTGCGATGATGGCGTCAGCCAGCCCGCAGGGGGGTCAACCTGCGTGCGACGTGTTCATTTCCTATGCGCGGCCAACGGCAGACATCGCCCAGGCCACGGCCGCCGCCCTGCGCGACGCCGGTTACAGCGTGTGGTTCGATGAAGCGCTGCCCGCCCACCGCGCCTATGCCGAGGTGATCGAGGAGCATCTGCGCGCCGCCCGCGCCGTGCTGGTGCTGTGGTCGGCCGCGGCCGCCGCCTCGCACTGGGTGCGGGCCGAGGCGGATCTGGGCCTGAAGGCCGGCAAGCTGGTGCAATATAGCCTGGATGGCGTGGAACCGCCGCTGCCCTTCAACCAGATCCATTGCGTGATGGGCGGCGGCCCGGCCACGGTCGCGTCGCCCGGGTGGCGCAAGCTGCTGGACAGCATTGCCGCGCTGGTCGGCCAGCATCCGTTGATTGCCGCGGCGCCCGCCGCGCCCGCCGCCCGGCCGGCGCCGGCGGCGGCGACCAGCAAGCCATCGCTGGCGGTGATGCCCTTTGCCAACATCACCGGAAATGCCGAGCAGAATTATTTCGTCGATGGCATGGTGGAGGAAATCGCCACCGCCTTGTCACGCATCAAGTCGCTGTTTGTCATCGCCGGCAGTTCCAGCCGGGCGCTGCGCGATGCCAACATCAGCCCGGGCGAGGCCGCCCGTACCCTGGGCGTGCGCTACATGCTGGAAGGCAGCGTGCGCATGGCCGGCGGCCAGGTGCGCATATCGCTGGGCCTGATCGACACCGAAGCCGGCACCCGCATCTGGAGCGAGCGGTTCGATGACACGCTGGAAGATGTGTTTGCCCTGCAGGATCGGGTGGCGCTGGCCGTGGCCGGCGTGATTGCGCCAACGGTGCAGACCGCCGAAATCCAGCGGGCGCTGCAGCGGCCGATCACCGGCTCGGGCAGCTATGACCTCTATCTGCGCGCGCTGCACCGCTATCAGTCGCTGCTGGAAGCCGATGTGCGCGCGGCGCTGGATCTGCTCGATCAATCGCTGGCCATCGATCCCGCCAATGCGGCGGCCCTGTCCCTGGCGGCGGAATGCCATGCCCAGGCCGTGCTGGTGCGCTGGGGCAAGGATCCGGAGGCGCACCGCCGCGCTGGCCTGGATTTTGCCAAGCAGGCGCTGCGCGTGGCGCCCGATGATCCCGAAGTGGTGTCGCGCGCGCTGGTCAGCCTGTGGCAGCTGGGCGAAAATCTGCAGAGCGTGGTCAAACTGGCCGACCGGGCGGTGGCGTTGAACCCCGGTTCGGCGCTCGCGCTGGGGGTGAGCGGCTGGCTGCGCCTGCTGATGGGCCGCACGGCGGCGGCCGCCGAGCAGCTGGAACAATCACAGCAGCTTGATCCCATCTCGCCCGACAGTGCGCTGCGCCTGTCGGGCCTGGCGATCACCCGCTTTTGCGCCGGCGCCTATGACGACGCGGCGGCGATGCTGCACGATGCCATCCGGCGCAAGCCGGCGGCGCAGTTGAACTATGTCATGCTGGCGGCCTGCCAGGCCCTGTTGGGCGACATGGCGGCGGCCAATGCAGCGCTGGCCGATTTCCACGCCGTCAGCCCGGATGGCGACCCGACGGCCTGGCTGGGCGCGCTCGGCGACCCGGCCCAGCGCCAGATTGCCGAGGATGCCATCCGCCAGGTTCTGGCCGCCTGACGCGTCAGGGCCCGGCCACCGCGCACGGGTCGCCGGTGTCGGGCGCATTGCCGCGCTGGTTGGATTTGGCCGGCAGCCGTTGCCCCTTCCAATATTGGATGCTGTTCAATCCGCCATCGGCCCGCGTCTTGGCGTCGATGAAATTGCTGATGCTGATCGCCAGTGACAGCGAATTGTCGAGGCTGTTCGATCCCGCGTCGAAGGGCGCGCCCACCGGCAGGTTGCGGAACCAGCGCATCCATTCCGGCCCGCCGCACTGCAACTGCCGGGTGTCGCCGGGCCCGGTATAGGCCAGCACCGGCGAGATATCGGGATATTCCGCCACCGAATGGCAGGATTTGCACGAGGACAGCGAGTTGTCAGCCGGGCCGTTGAGGCGCAGGCCAAAGCCCAGATGCTGCGGCGGCAGCGCCGGATCATCGTTGATCCGGGTCTGCTTGAGATCCGGGTTGATGATCGTCTTCACCGGCTGGGGATTGCCCTGGCGGAAACTGGTCACATCAGGGTCCTGGCCCCACATCAGCCCCACCGGGATCAGGTTGCGCCAGCGGTTGTCAAAGCGCTGGCCCGGCGCCCGCGCCTTGGCCTGCAGGCCGTTGTAGGCATAGGTGATGAACACCCAGCCGCCGGTGGCATCGGCGCGGGGATCGCGCACCATGATGTCCACCTGCAGCAGGCGCACCGTGTTCACCTCGCGTGGCGCGATGGGAAAGCCGGTAGGCGTGAAGGAAAATGTCTTCTTGATATAGGCCGTCCATTCGATCGGGTTGCTCAGGAACGGCGCATCGCTGACCGGTGTGGTGGTGAACATCAGCTTGGCCGCCACCGTGCCCGACGGAAAGCCCCGGGTTTTCAGGGCCATGATGTCGGGATTGCGCGGATTGGCCCACACCCGGCCGATGGCGCTGCCGCCGCGCGCGTTGTACATGGCCAGCGCATAGGTCTGCCACCAGGTCATCTGGGTGGGCGACAGGCTTTTCGACCGGATCGGCCCTTCCGGCGTCAGGCCGTGCAGGCCCTCGCGGCCATTGTCGGCCCAGTGCATCCACGGCACATGGAACCAGGGCCGCACCTTGTTGTCTTCGGCAAAGAAACTGTTCTGCAGGCTGCGGTCCTCGATATTGCCTTCCAGCACATAGGCCAGCGCCGCATCGGCATAGGCCTTCCAGTCGCGGGTGTAATCAATGGCCAGCAGCCGGGCCAGCGCCGGTTCCAGCGGCGGTTCCACCCGGGGATAATCCTGCGACAGCCGGAACACCCGGTCTGGCGTGAACTGATCGGGCGGCGGCAATTGCCCGAAATCGGGGAAGCGCGGCAGGCTGCCCACCGCCGCGGCCGGAGCCGGTGGGGCAGCGCCGGTGGCGGTGCCGAACGCGATGGCGCCGGTGGCGGCGGCAACCACCACCAGGCCCGTGAACATGTGACGCCGCATGGCTCTGCCCCCCGATCCGCCGCTGCCTACAGCACGCTCCAATCCGGCATGGCCGGGGTCTGGTCGTTGGTCACCGCCTTGCCGCCAACAAAGGTCAGGATGTTGGTGGCGGTCATGGTGAAGCCGGCCTGCACGGTCAGCCGCCAGCGCAGCGCCACCTTGTCATCCTCGGCCAGGATGGACTCGATGCTGAACTGCAGGCCGGGGAACTTGGCGCGCAGGCTGTTCACCCAGGCAACATTGTCAGCGACCGAACTGGGCTGGCCATTATATTTATAATCCGGGCTGAGCAGGCTGGAAATCAGGCCGACATCGCCCTGGTTGAACACCTGCATGAAAAACTCGATGGTGTTGGCCTTGTTCTGGTCTGATGTTTCCGACATGCTTGCTCTCCCCCTCGTCTTGAACCTGGTTACTTGCTGTCTGATGTGCGGCCGCGCGCGCCATACACGGAATGCACCGGCCGGCCTTTCCAATATTGCACGGCATATTGGCCGCCGGCGCCGATGTTGCGGGCGGCCATGAAATTCTGGATGCTGCCCGCCAGTTGCAGCGAATTGTCAGTGGAGATCGCGCCGTCGTCAAACGCCTCGGTGGGCTGCAGGTTGCGGAACCAGCGCATCCATTCCGGGTCCTTGGGCGTCAGGAAACGGCCATCCTTGGGCGTGAAGGCAGGCAGGATGTTGGAAATCGCCGGATATTGCGCCACCTGGTGGCAGGACTTGCACGACGAGGCGACATTGTCGACCGCGCCGCTGAGGCGCAGGCCAAAGCCCAGATGCATCGGCGGCAGCGCCTTGTCGCCGTTGATCACCTGTTCCTTCAGATCCGGGTTGGTGATGGTGCGGGTGGGGGCGGGGTTGCCATCCGGGAAGCTGGTGACGGTGGGATCATTGCCCCAGGCCAGGCCCAGCGGCACCAGGTTGCGCCAACGATTGTCGAACCGCTGGCCGGTCTGGCGCGGGATGGCTTGCTGCCCGTTGTAGATCCAGGTGCCGAACACCCAGCCGCCCGTGGCATTGGCCCTGGGATCGCGCACCATCATGTCCACCTGCAGCAGCCGCACGGTCGCCAGATGGCGCGGGTTGATTGGCAGGCCGGTCGGGCCGGGGGCGGAGAATTTGTCCTTCACATAGGCCGTCCACTCGATCGGATTGCTCAGCATCGGGGCCTCGGCCACCGGCGCGGTGGTGAACAGCAGCTTGGCCACCACCGTGCCGACCGGGAAGCCGCCGCCGCGCACCACGGCATCGATGCGCGGATCATCGGCATCCTGCCACACCTGCCCGATCGTGAAGCCGCCGCGCGCGTTGTAGAAGCCCACAGCATAGGTGGCCCACTGGTTCTTCTGCAGCGGATCGAGCACCAGCGGCATCACCGGCCCTTCGGCGGTCAGGCCGTGCAGGCCTTCGCGACCATTGTCGCCCCAATGCTGCCAGGGCACATGGTACCAGCGGCGGGCCTTGTTGTCCTCCAGGAAGAAGCTGTCGGAAATGCTGCGATCCTCGATATTGCCTTCCAGGATATAGGCCAGCGTCGCATCCATGTAGGCGCGCCAGTCGCGGCGGAAATCAATCGCCAGGATGCGCTGCACCGCTGGTTCGATGGCGGGCAGGGTGGCGGGAAAATCCTGGGACAATTTGAACACGCGGTCGGGCGTGATGTCGCCGGGCGGCGGCATCTGGCCGAAATCGGGAAAGCGCGGCAGGCTGCCCCCAGTCGTTGCAGGCTTCGCCGCCGGCCCGGCTGCCGGCTTGGCGGTCGCCTTGGTCGCTGCCTTCGGCACGGCGGTCGTGGCCTTCGGCGGTGCCGCCAGCGCCAGCGCCGCCAGGCCAAACCCCGCCATCATCGTGCCGCCCATCCACAGCCCGCGTCGCATCCCCTTGTCCCCCATCCCATGGCGCGCCGGTTCGCGCCGGTTCAGCTCCCGGTCTTTGTCGGCGCGGCCGGCGGCGTTGCCCCGACGGCCATGCCAAAATGCTGTTGCGCCTGTTGCAGACAGGCTTCGAACGCGCCCAGATCGGTGAAGCGTTCGGTCAAGGCCACGTCGCGGCGCACCATGGCGCCGGCCCCCACCGCCAGCGCACTGTCCACCATCAGATTGTCGGCGTTGCCGAAATTCTCGATCACCCAGCCATTTTCATCGTTCCAGATCGGCGTGGGCAGCGGGTTCGGCCGGCCGTGCAGATCGGTCAACTGGCGCAGGCTGATGCGGTCGAGATATTGGCTGACCACATTGGAATAGCCGAACACCGGCTTGCCCATGCCGGTCATCAGGCCCAGTTCGAACACGGTGCCGATATCGGCGCTGGGGCCCCGGAACGGCGTCAGGTCGCAGATACCGAAATCGCACGCCCGCATGCGCGCCACATTGGCTTCATAGATGATGATCGAAATCAGCGAGACCGTCTCGGGGTGCGGCGGATTGGGATTGGGCCCCTGCAACAGGCCCTTGCGCTGGTTCACCTGATCGTCTGACGGCGACAGGGGTTCAAAGCCATATTGACGGCACAGGGCGATCTTGCGGGCGACCACATCGGCATAGGCCGGCATGAACACCTCGGGTCCGGCCAGATAGACGGTCTTGGGCGGGGCAGGGCTGTCGATCAAACCGGTTCATCCTGTTGAGACGGACACGCACGACACCGGAACTCGGGCCGGGGTGCGCCCCGGTTTCGGCATTGAATGTGGCAACATATTCAGGGCTTGTCGATAGATTGCTGCGCAAGCCGTTCTAAATTCGGTACTCCTTGGCAGGGTGCCGGTTCCGGCCCTGCGGCCGGCGTTGACCGATGCCGCAAAAGCCGACAAGAGTTTTCCCACACGGCCCGCTGGGGAGAGCGGCCGGACCGGTTTGGTGAGGGGATGGCCAATGGCGAAAAAGGGTGCGGGGGCGAAGAACAGCGGCAAGGCAGGCGTCGATCTGGGCGGCGCCGATGATCTGGGCGTCAAGGCCGGGGCCGGCCTGAACCCGATCGTGGGCATCGCGCGCGAGGACATATTGGGCGCCGTCACCATGATGCTGCGCGAAACCGCCGGCAATCCGGCCAACAGTTTCAAGCACATGAAGGCCTTTACCGCCGATGTGGCCAACATCGTCACCATGAAGTCCGACATCGCGCCCGATCCCAAGGACAAGCGCTTTGCCGATCCGGCCTGGTCCGCCAATCCGCTCTATCGCATGAGCATGCAATATTATCTGGCCAGCCAGAAGCACATGAAGAACTGGGTGGCGGACATGCAGGTGGACGAGCTGGAGCGCAGCCGCGCCAATTTCGTTTCCGCCATGATCATGGATTCGCTCGCGCCATCGAACACGCTGGCCGGCAACCCGTCGGCGATCAAGAAGGCGATTGAAACCGGCGGCCAGTCGCTGATCAACGGCCTCAAGAACGCCTATAACGACATGGTGCACAATGACGGCATCGTGAGCCAGGTCGACAAGAAGCCGTTCAAGATCGGCGAGAATATCGCCATCCAGCCCGGTGCCGTGATCCACCGCACCGAGATGATGGAGCTGATCCAGTATCAGCCGACCACCGATACGGTGCACGAGATCCCGTTGCTGGTGATACCGCCGCAGATCAACAAGGCCTATCTGAACGATCTGACGCCGGACAAGAGCATGATCCGGTTCCAGCTGTCCCAAGGGCTGCAGCCGTTCCTGATCAGCTGGCGCAACCCGACGATCGAGCACAAGGGCTGGGGCCTCAATGACTATGTGAACGAGATCATTGCCGCCATCGACGTGGTGTGCGCCATCACCGGCACCGACAAGATCAATCTTTCCGGCGGCTGTTCGGGCGGCATCACCATGTCCACCCTGCTCTCCAAGCTGAAGGCGCAAGGCGATGACCGGGTGAACAGCGCCACGCTGATGGTGTGCGTGCTGCATCCCAAGCGGGATGACAGCGAGGTGGGCGCGCTGGTGTCGGACCACGGCATCAAGCTGGCGCGCGAACGCTCGGCCAAGAAGGGCATTTTGGAAGGCACCTCATTGAGCCGCATGTTCGCCTGGCTCAGGCCCAATGATCTGGTATGGAATTATGTCGTGAACAATTATCTGCACGGCGAAGACCCGCCGGCGTTCGATATCCTGTTCTGGAACAACGACAGCACCAACCTCACCGCGGCGCTGCATTCCGATTATCTGCGGATCTACGAGGAACAGCCGTTCGTCAACCACGGCCAGTCCAACCTGGCCGATCACCAGCTGGATATCAGCAAGGTCGATTGCGACCTGTTCATGCTGGCCGGCGTGACCGATCATATCACGCCGTGGAAGGCCTGTTACCGCTCCACCCAGTTGTTCGGCTCGAAGAACATCGATTTCGTGCTCTCGCACTCCGGCCATATCCAGGCGATCGTCAACCCGCCGGGCAATCCCAAGGCCAAATATTACCGCAGCCCCGGCAAGGCGCCGCCGGCCACGCCGGAACAATGGCTGAAACAGGCCGAGGAATTTTCCGGCAGCTGGTGGCCGATGTGGGCCGGCTGGCTGAAGGACCGCTCTGGCGCTGAAAAGCCGGCGCCGGCCGAATTGGGCAATCCGGCCCACCCGCCCGGGGCCAAGGCGCCCGGCACCTATGTGTTCGACTGAAAGGTGAAAGCATGACGGCCAGCCACCAACCGGATTTTGAACTGAAACAGGTGGATGGCCGCACATTGCGGGTGGCGCGCTGGCGGCCGAAGGGCAAGGCCCGCCACCGCCCGCTGCTGTTCTTCAACGGCATTGGCGCCAATATCGAGATCATGGCCCCGCTGCCGGAACGGCTGGACGACCGCGAGGTCATCACCTTTGACATGCCGGGCGTCGGCGGCTCGCCCGATCCGGTGCTCCCTTACCGCCCGTGGATGATTGCCCGCATCGCCGAACGCATCATCACCGATTATGGCCACACCCAAGTGGACGTGATGGGGGTGAGCTGGGGCGGCGGCATGGCCCAGCAATTTGCCCTGCAATATGGCAACCGCACCGGTCAGCTGATCCTGGCCGCCACCTCCGCCGGGATGCTGATGGTGCCGGGCAAGCTGGCCGCGCTGTCGAAAATGGCCGATCCGCGCCGCTATATCGATCCCGATTACATGCTGAAGAATTTCCAGACGCTCTATGGCGGCGGGGACGGCGGCGCCAGCGATGGCGCCAGGGGCCATGCCAGCCGCATCAAGCCGCCCAGCATGATGGGCTATCTGAACCAGCTGATCGCCATGGCCGGCTGGACCAGCGCGCCCTTCCTGCCCTTCCTGGCGGCGCCCACGCTGATCATCATGGGCGATGATGATCAGATCGTGCCGCTGGCCAATGGCCAGATCCTCAAGGCGCTGATCCCCGATGCCCGGCTGGAGGTGATCAAGGGCGGCGGCCACCTGTTCCTGGTCAACCAGGCCGATGAGACGATGGCGCTGATCCGCGATTTTCTGGGCACCGCCAGGCCGCTGCGCGCGGTGGCTTAAGCCAGGGCCCGCCAGCCGACATAGAGCGCGGTGGCCACCACCATCGCGGCAAACAGCCGGCGGGCGAGCGCCGCATGCGCCGCCAGGCGCGGGGCCAGCGGCCGCGCCAGCGCCACGCCCACCAGGCCGCCCGCCACCAGCGCCAGCAGCACCGGGCCATCCACCCGCCCAGCGACGGCATAGGTGCTGGCCGTTGCCACCCCGAACACCAGCACCGACAACAGGGAGGAGCCGGCGGCATTGGCCATCGTCATCCCCGTGGCCGCCATCAGGCCCGGCACGATCAGGAACCCGCCGCCAATGCCGAAAAATCCGGCGGCCAGCCCCACCACCAGCCCGGCCGGCGCCAGTTTCAGCATCATGGGCCCATCCAGCCGCACACCGGGATCGCCGCCGCCGGCCGCCGGCCGCAGCATGGCCAGCCCCACCGCCAGCATCGCCAGCGCAAAGCCGCCCAGCAGCGCCTGGCCGTCCACCCGCTGCGCCAGCGCCGCCCCGGCCAGCGATCCGGCCAGGCCAGCGGCGGCAAACAGGGTCGCGCATGGCCATTTCACCACGCCGGCCCGCGCCTGCACCGCCAGATTGGCCGCCGCGTTCGCCGCCACCGCCGCCGCGCCGGTGCCGATCGCCACATGCGGATCGGCGATGCCCACGGCATAGAGCAGGAACGGCGTGGCCAGCACCGAGCCGCCGCCGCCAAACAGGCCGAGCAGCAGGGCGATCACCGCCCCGCCGGCCGCCGCGATGATCAGGCTGCCTGCCGGTTCCACGGCATCACCGCCAGCACCCGGGCCATGCCGCACCAGCCGCTGATGCCAGCGAAACCCAACCCCGCGCCTACAAACGCCGACAGGCCAAACCAGCCCGGCGAAACCGCGAAGCCCAGCACCACCCCAGCCAGCACCAGCAGGCCAGCCGCAATCTGCACCTGGCGCATCAGGGGCAGGGGCGCGGCGGCCTGGCGCCCGGCCAGCGGCAGGCCCGCCCGGGCCCAGCCGTTGATGCCGCCATCCAGCACCAGCCCCATGCCGGCCGGCACCAGCGCCGCCAGCCGCACCGCATTTGCGCCCGTGCGCTGCCCGGACTGGCAGGTGAAGATCACCGGCACATCGCGCCCACAGGCCAGCGGCCCGGCATCGGGCAGCGACAACGGGTGGGACAGGGCACCGCCAACATGGGCAGCGGCAAATTCCTCCGCCTCCCGCACATCGATCAGCAGGGCATGGCCGTCGGCAAGCAGGCGGGCGGCATCGGCAGGGGCAATCGGCGACAACATGGTCATTCTCCTTCCGGCGGGCAGAAGATCGCCGCCAGCGTTTCGATCACCTGGCGCACCGCCGGATCGGCGAGGCGATAATGGATCGCCTGGCCATCGCGCCGCGTGGCCACCAGCCCGTCGCTGCGCAGCCGGGCGAGATGCTGCGACAGGGCGGATTGCGACAGGCGGCTGGCAATCTGGCCGGCCTGCAGTTCGCCGCCGACCAGCTGGCACAACACCAGCAGGCGCCCATCATGGGCCATCGCCTTCAACAGGCGGCTGGCATTGGCTGCGGCCGTTTCGAATCGGGCGAATTCATCGGGGGTCATGGCTCTAATATATGAGTTGATTCTAATTTAGCAACGACTAATATGAACGCCAAGGAGTCGTGCCATGACCAATCCGGACGTGTTTGCCCAATTCGATGCCGCCACCAACAGCTGGACCTATCTGGTCAGCGATCCGCACACCGGGGAGGCGGCGATCATCGATCCGGTGCTGGATTATGAGCCCAAGGGCGCCGTGGTCGCCCATGACGGGCTGGACCGGCTGCTGGGCGAGGTGGCGCGGCGCCGGCTCGATCTGCGCTGGATCATGGACACGCATGTGCATGCCGATCATCTTTCGGGCGGTCACTGGCTGCGTGAACGCACCGGTGCGCCGCTGGTGATCGGGTCGCGCATCGCCGATGTGCAGCGGGAATTCGCCCCGCGCTTCGGCATGGATGATCTGCCCACCGATGGCCGCCAGTTTGATCTGCTCGCCGGCGATGGCGCCAGCTTCTCGCTGGGCAGCCTGCCCGTCCGGGTGATGCACACACCGGGCCACACGCCGGCCTGCGTCACCTATGTCATCGGCGATGCCGCCTTTGTGGGCGACACGCTGTTCCAGCCCGATTATGGCACCGCCCGCTGCGATTTTCCCGGCGGCGATGCGGCCCAGCTCTATCGGTCGATCCGGGCGATCCTGGCGCTGCCGGGCGAAACCCGCATCTTTGTCGGCCATGATTATCTGCCGGCCGGGCGCAGCGACTATGCCTGTGAAACCAGCGTGGCGGCACAGCGGGCCGGCAATATCCATGTGCATGATGGCGTTGCCGAAGCCGATTTCGTCGCCATGCGCCGCGCCCGGGATGCCACGCTGGCGCCGCCGCTGCTGATCCTGCCCAGCCTGCAGGTCAACATTGTCGCCGGCCAGTTGCCGCCTGCCGATGCGCACGGCCGGCGGTTTCTGAAACTGCCGCTCCGCATCGCCTGAACCGCTTGCCGTCTGCGCCCCGCCTGCTATCGAACGGGCAAAAGGGGAGTATGGTTCATGCGTCTGAATCTGTGGGCGGCAAGTCTGATGGTGCTGGTGGCGGCCGAGGTGAGCGCCGCCGAAACGGTCAAGCCCTCGACGGCTCCAGCCGGTGTTGAAACCCTGTTTTCCGGCCTGAAGTGGCGCAACATCGGCCCGGCGCGCGGCGGCCGCTCCATCTCCGCCGCCGGCAGCGTGGCGCGCCCGCACGAATATTGGTTTGCCGCCACTGGTGGCGGCCTGTGGAAAACCATCGACGGCGGCATCAGCTGGCAGCCGATGACCGACGGCAAGGTTGACACCGCGGCCTTTGGCGGCGTCGCCGTGTGCGAGGCCAATCCCGACATCGTCTATGCCACCACCGGTGAAAGCCAGCTGCGCGGCAACATCCTGCCCGGCAACGGCGTGTGGAAAACCAGCGACGGCGGCAAGACCTGGTCCAAGGTCGGCCTGGCCGATGTCCAGAATTTCAGCCGGGTGCGCATCCACCCGAAGAATTGCGACACGGTGCTGGTCGGCGGCTTTGGCCACTATGGCGCGCCCAACTCCGATCGCGGTGTGTTCCGCACCACCGATGGCGGCAAGAGCTGGACCAAGACGCTCTATCGCGACGAGAAATCGGGTGCGGTTGACATCAGCATCGATCCCGCCAACCCGGATGTCGTCTATGCCGCCCTGTGGGAAGCCTGGCGCAAGCCGTGGGGCATGTCGTCGGGCGGCCCCGGTTCGGGCCTGTTCAAAAGCGTGGACGGCGGCGCCAGCTGGGCCGAAATCACCCGCGCGCCCGGCCTGCCGAAGGATGGCCTGATCGGCAAGATCGGGGTGAGCGTCTCGCCGGTCGATTCAAACCGGGTCTATGCCATCGTCGAGCATGAGGCCGAAGGCGGTGTCTATGCCAGCAACGATGCCGGCAAGACCTGGGAAAAGCGCAACGACAGCCGCGATTTGCGCCAGCGCGCCTTTTATTACACCCGCATTGTCGCCGATCCGAAGGAGAAGGATCGCGTCTATGTGCTCAACGTCAATTTCCATCGCTCCGACGATGGCGGCAAGAGCTTCCCCAAGAAGATCCGCGTGCCGCACGGCGACAATCATGATCTGTGGATCGCCGCCGACAACAACAACCGCATGGTTGAGGCCAACGACGGCGGCGCCAATGTCAGCGTGAACGGCGGCACCAGCTGGACCCGGCAGGATTTCTCCACCGCGCAAATCTATCGCCTGTCGCTGACCGCGCATCAGCCCTGGTATGCCTGCGGCGGCCAGCAGGACAATTCGACCATCTGCGTGCCCTCGCGCGCCTGGGGCCACAAGAATGTGCTGGGCGGCGCCTATGGCATTGCCGTTGGCGGCGGCGAGAGCGGCTATGTCGCCCCCGATCCCAGGAATCCCGACATCTTCTATGCCGGCAGCTATGGCGGCCTCCTCACCCGCTATGACCACGCCACCGGCAAGTCGCGCGTGATCAACGTGCGGCCGGACAATCCCATGGGCTACAGCGCCGGCGACATTGCCGAACGCTTCCAGTGGACCTTCCCGATCGTCTTTGATCCGCACGATCCGCAGACGCTCTATGTCACCTCGCAGCATGTCTGGAAAAGCCGTGACGAAGGCCAGAGCTGGACGAAGATCAGCCCGGATCTGACGCTGGCCGATCCCGCCACCCTGGGCCCATCGGGCGGCCCGATCACCCGCGACCAGACCGGCGTTGAAACCTATGCCACCGTCTTCGCGCTCGCCCCGTCACGGCTGGAAAAGGGTGTGATCTGGGCCGGCAGCGATGATGGCCTGGTGCACATCACCCGCGATGGCGGCGGCAGCTGGAGCAACATCACGCCGCCGGCCATGCCGAAATATGCCAAGATCACCACGATTGAGGACTCACCCCACACGCCCGGCACCGCCTATGTCGTGGCGCACCGCTTCCTGCTCGACGATTTTGCCCCGATCGCCTTCAAGACCAGCGATTATGGCAAGAGCTGGACCCCGATCACCACCGGCCTCGCCGCCGATGAGATGGTCCGCTCCATCCGCGAGGATGTCAGCCGGCCCGGCCTGTTGTTCCTCGGCACCGAACGCGGCGTGAAGCTGAGCCTGGATGGCGGCAGCCGCTGGACCGCGCTGCAGGCCAATCTGCCGGCGGTGCATGTCGCCGACCTGGCGGTGAAGGACAATGATCTGGTCATCGCCACCCACGGCCGCGGCTTCTGGGTGATGGAAAACATCAGCATCCTGCGCCAGTTGCAGCCGGGGATGACCGCCGAAACCCGGCTGTTCCAGCCGGCCGCCGCCATCCGCGGGGTCGATGCCGGGGTCGCCATCGATTATCATCTGGCCGCTGCGCCCAAGTCGCTGGCGCTGGAAATCCTCGGCCCCGATGGCGCGCTCATCCAGCGCTTTGACGGCAAGGCCGAGGAGAAGGAAAAGGACAAGAAACCCGAAGCCGGCGGCGACGACGATGATGATTTCGGCGGCCGCGCGCCCACCGCGCCCACCGCGGCGATGAAGCCGGGCATGAACCGCTTTGTCTGGAACATGCGGCACAAGGGCTACACCGGCTTTGACGGCATGGTGCTGTGGGCCGGGGCCAACCGCGGCATCCTGGCGGTGCCCGGCAGCTATCGCGCCCGCCTGATCGTCGATGGCAAGCCGCAGGAACAGGCCTTTGCCATCAAGGCCGATCCGCGTCTGACCGTGTCGCAGGCCGATCTGCAGGCGCGCTTCGATCTGGCGTCTCAGGTCTCGGCCAAGGTCTCCGCCGCCAACGAGGCGGTGCTGCTCATCCGCGGCATCCGCGTCCAGGCCGACGAACGCGCAAAGGTCAAGCCGCTGCCGGCCGCTGTCACCGCCCTGCTCGGCAAGCTCGCCGCCGTGGAGGGCGAACTCTACCAGGTGAAGAACCGCAGTGCCCAAGACCCGCTCAACTATCCGATCAAGCTCAACAACAAGCTGGCGGCCCTGCTGAACGTGGTCGAAGGCGGGGAGGCCGCCCCCACCGAAGGTGCCCGGCTGGTGTTCGCCGACCTGTCCGCCAAACTCGCCGCGCAACTGGCCGCGCTGGAGGCTGCGCTTGGCGATCTGCCCGCTGCCAACGCCGCGCTGAAGGCCGCCGGTCTCAAGCCGATCGAGCGCAAGGCGCTGGCCGCCATCGCTGCCAAGCCGGCGGCCGGCGGCGATGACGCGGATCAGGATGAAGCGGCGGAGGAGGCCGCCGGCAAGCGCTGGTGATCAGCCAGCCACCGTCTGTTCGATGGCGCCGAAGATGCTGTGGTGTTTCTCATCCAGCATCTCGATGCGGACCACGTCGCCGGGGCTGAGCCAGCCGGTTTTGGGCGCGCCATCGCGGATGGTTTCCACCATGCGCTGTTCGGCGATGCAGGCATAGCCGCGGCCGCCTTCACGCACCGGCCGGCCGGGGCCGCCGTCGGCATCGCGGTTGGACACCGTGCCCGACCCGATGATGCTGCCTGCCCCGATATTGCGGGTCTTGGCGAGGTGGGCGATCAGCGTGCCGAAATCGAACGTCATGTCGATATGGGTTTCCACCCGGCCGAACGGCTGGCCATTGAGATCGATGCTGAGCGTGCCGACCAGCTTGCCATCCTGCCAGCGGTCGCCCAGCGCGTCCGGCGTCACCAGCACGGGGGAGAGCGCGGAAGCCGGCTTGGACTGCACAAAGCCGAAGCCCTTGGCCAGTTCATCAGGGATCAGCCCGCGCAGGGAGACATCGTTGACCAGCCCGACCAGCCGGATCGCCGCCAGCGCCTCGTCGCGGCTGGCGCCCTGGCGCACATCGCCGGTCACCACCACCACCTCGGCCTCCAGATCCAGGCCCCAGGCCGGATCGTGGCAGGCAATCGGGCCGCGCGGCGCCAGGAATTCATCGCTGCCGCCCTGATACATCAAGGGATCATGCCAGAAACTGGCCGGCAGTTCGGCCCCGCGCGCCCGGCGCACCAGCTCGACATGGTTCACATAGGCGCTGCCATCGGCCCATTGATAGGCGCGGGGCAGGGGGGCGGCGGCATCACGCTCGTGAAAGCGGGCATGCGGCACGGCATCGTGGGAGAGGGACAGCGCCACCCCTTCCAGCACCGGCGCGGCCCGGTCCCAATCATCCAGCACCGATTGCAGCGTGGGATACATCGGCGGCGGCGCGGCGCACCAGGCCAGATCTTCGGAAACGACGACCAACCGGCCATCCCGGCCGGATTTCAGGGATGCGAGCTTCATGCCACCTTGCTGAACCCGTTTGCCGCGGCTGGCAAGCCTTGGCGCAGCGCTTTTGCCGGCTTAAGACAGGACAAAAGGGAGTTTCACCATGGCCACCACCGCAGCCTCTGGCGCCGCCACCGACATCCAGCATTTCGCGCCCAAATGGCCGAAGTTCGATTGGGAAGACCCGTTGTTGCTGGCGGCCCAGCTGGGTGAGGAGGAGGCGATGATCCGCGATGCGGCGCGGGCCTTTTGCGATGCGGAGCTGATGCCGGCGGTGAAGCTGGCCAACCGGCACGAGACGTTCGACCCCGATCTGATGAAGAAGTTCGGCGCCGCCGGCCTGCTGGGGCCGACGATCAAGGGCTATGGCTGTGCCGGTGCGTCCTATGTCGCCTATGGCCTGATCGCGCGGGAGGTGGAGCGGGTAGATTCGGCCTATCGCTCGGCAATGAGCGTGCAGTCGAGCCTCGTGATGTATCCCATCTACGCTTACGGCTCCGAGGCGCAGCGCGAACGCTATCTGCCCGGCCTGGCCAGTGGTGAGCTGATCGGCTGTTTCGGCCTGACCGAGCCCGACGCCGGATCGGACCCGGCGGGCATGAAGACCCGCGCCAGACAAGTGCAGGGCGGCTGGCTGCTCAACGGCGCCAAGATGTGGATCACCAATTCGCCGCTCGCCGATGTGGCGGTGGTGTGGGCCAAGTGCGAGGATGACCGCATCCGCGGCTTCATCGTCGAGCGCGGCGATGCCGGCTTCTCGACGCCGAAGATCGAGGGCAAGTTCAGCTTGCGCGCCGGGGTGACCGGGGAGATCGTGCTGGCCGATGTCCATCTGCCCGAAGAGCGCATCCTGAAGGGCGTGGAAGGCCTGGCCGGCCCGTTCGGCTGCCTGAACAATGCGCGCTATGGCATTGCCTGGGGCGCG
>CAZAWH010000009.1:0-37815 GCA_964488775.1 uncultured Sandarakinorhabdus sp.
CACGGCCTTTCGGCCACAACGACCTCAACGTTGCGCGTCTACCAATTCCGCCATGGCCGCACACCAGGGAAATGAGGCGATGGAACGCCCCTTCGGCAGGAAGCGGCGGGTAGCAGGGGAGGGCCTGGGGTGCAAGCCCTTCCCCGCATGCCACGCCCTTAATTATACTTGCGCAGTTCGTTCTTGGCGATCGCCTGGCGGTGCACTTCGTCCGGGCCGTCGGCCAGGCGCAGGGTGCGCTGGCCGGCATAGCCGGAGGCGAGGCCATAATCCTGGCACACGCCGCCACCGCCATGGGCCTGGATGGCCATGTCGTGGATCATGCAGCTCATGTTCGGGGCGACCACCTTGATCATCGCGATCTCGTTGGCGGCGGCCTTGTTGCCCACGGTGTCCATCATGTAGGCGGCCTTGAGCGTGAGCAGCCGGGCCTGTTCGATGGCGATGCGGGCATCGGCGATGCGTTCGTGCCACAGGCTGTGTTCGGAAATCGGCTTGCCGAAGGCGACGCGCGATTTCAGGCGCTTCACCATCTTTTCCAGCGCGCGTTCGGCAGCGCCAATGGAGCGCATGCAGTGGTGGATGCGGCCCGGGCCCAGGCGCCCCTGCGCGATTTCAAAGCCGCGGCCTTCGCCCAGGATCATGTTGGACGCCGGCACGCGCACATTGTCGAGAATCACCTCGAAATGGCCATGCGGGGCATCGTCAAACCCGAACACATTCAAGGGCCGCAGCTTGGTAATGCCCGGCGTGTCGAGCGGCACCAGGATCTGGCTCTGCTGCTGGTGGCGCGGGGCGCTGGTGTCGGTCTTGCCCATCACGATGGCGATCTTGCAGCGCGGATCGCCCACGCCCGACGACCACCATTTGCGGCCGTTGATCACATATTCATCGCCATCGCGGCGAATCGAGGTCTCGATGTTGGTCGCGTCAGACGAGGCGACGGCCGGTTCGGTCATCAGGAAGGCGGAGCGGATCTCGCCATCCATCAGCGGGCGCAGCCACTGGCGCTTCTGGTCCTCGCTGCCATAGGTGCGCAGCACTTCCATGTTGCCGGTGTCGGGCGCGGAGCAGTTGAACACCTCCGACGACCAGCCGACCCGGCCCATTTCCTCGGCCAGGGTGGCATATTCAAGGTTGGTCAGGCCGGGGCCCTTCCATTCGCCCTTGTCGTGATCGCAGATGTTGAGGAACAGGTTCCACAGGCCGGCGGCGCGGGCCTTGGGCTTCAGCTCCTCGATCACCGGAATCACCTTCCAGCGTTCGCCTTCATGGGCTTCCTGCTGATAGCGCGCTTCGTTGGGATAGATATGTTCATCCATGAAGCCGCGCAGCTTTTCGATGAGGGCCTTGGTCTTGTCGCTGTGGTCAAAATGCATGGCGCGTCTTCCCCTTGTCCGGATTTTGGCATGATGCAGCGGTCAGGCTGTCATGCCTGACCCTGTTTGGCCACTGGCAAAAAGAAAAGAGCGGGGGATTGCGTAGGTGCAGCCGCACGGCGCCCGGCCGCTATTCCAGATAGGCCGCCATCAACGCCTTGCGCCGCGCCGCGGTGAGGCCGGCTTCGCGCGCCAGATAGGCATCAACCGAGCCATATTTCGCCTCGATCTCGGCAAAGGCGCCGGCCAGGAACGGGGTGCCGTCGGCCTCCACCAAGGGTGTCGGCCTGGCCATCTGCGGGGTTTGATAGCCGGCGAACAGGCGGGCCACCGGATCATTGGCGGCCAGCGCCGGATCGATGCGCGGCATCTCATATTCGGGGCGGCGCAGCTGGGTGGACAGCGTATAATCGGCCATGATGACATCGCGCGGCACGCCCAGGGCGGACAGGATCATGGCGGACACGAAACCGGTGCGATCCTGGCCGGCCGAACAGTTGAAGGCCAGGGCGCCGCTATCGCCGAGCAGCCGGTCAAACACCAGCTTCAGATGCGGGGCGAGCAGGGCGGGAAAGCCGCGATACAGCGTGCTGCCGTTGCGGATGGGCGTGGCATTTGCCGTGCCGCTGGCCACCGGCATCAGCGCCGCCATCGAATAGCCGACCGCGTTGTAGCGGATATTCTGGATGCGGGTGGGGGCCAGCCGCCGTTCCTCGGCCGAGCGCAGATCGACGAGATTGGCGAGGCCGAGCCGGGCGATGCTGGCCTGATCCGCGGGCGTGAGCAGGGGCTGGCCGGCAGACCGGTAGATCAGCCCCCAGCGCACATGCTTGCCACCGGCCGCCGGATAACCGCCAAGATCACGGAAGTTGGATCCGGCCTCCAGCGGCAGCACGCGTTCGGCGACGCGTTGCCACTGCCGGGTGCCGCGTTCCTGCAGCAGCACATACAGGCGTTGGCCGGCCGGTGCCGCCAGCCGATGTTCGCCATCGGCATCGCCGGCTGACACCAGGCTGGCAGTGCGGGCGGCCGCGTCTGGCGCCGGGCTGACGCGGACATCGACCGGCCGGTTGCTGGTCCAGCGCACGATCAGCGTATCGCCATCGCGGGTCACAAGGGCATCGGAGAGGGCGAACGCCGGGGCGGCCGCAACCAGGGCAAGTGCGGGCAGCGCCACGGTGAGCAGCATGGCGCGCATCAGAAGCGCACCTGGATGTCGCCGCCGAAGGTGCGCGGTTCGTTGAAGATGCCATAAGGGCCGGTGGCGGCCGCCGCGGCCGTGCTGCGCAGATAGACCTGGGAGCGGTTGAACAGGTTGCGGGACCACAGCGCGAATTCGATGCGGGCGCCATTGCCCAGTTCGATGTCGGTCAAGGCCAGCCGGCCGTTGACCAGGACACTGCGATCCGACAGCGTGGGTTCGCCGGGCAGGCCGCGATAGCCATCGGAGATATTGGCATCGATGTGGGCCCGCACGGTGGCGCCGCCCAGATCATGGGTCCAGTCCGCCGCGAAGCTGGCGGCGTTTTCTGGCGTGAACACGATGAACGGTTGCTGGAAATTGTTGTTGTTGAAGGGGTTCTGCGCCAGCGGCAGCGTGCCCTTGGTATAGGCATAGCTGGCCGACAGGGTGAAACCCCTGAGCGGCGCGAGGTTCAGATCAACCTCCACCCCGCGGATGCGGCCGTTGCCGGGCGCATTGACGGTTTCGATGGTGGTGCGGGTGGTGCCGGCGACCAGCTGGGCGGAAAAGTCGATCTGGATATCGGTGTAGCGGGTGGTGAAGGCCGCCACGTTCAGCCGCGCCTTGTTGTCGAGAAATTCCGACTTGAAGCCGATTTCAAAGGTTTCGACGCTTTCGGGATCGAAGGCGCGATAATTGACCGAACGCGAATTGGCCCCGCCGGCGCGATAGGCGGTGCCATATTTGCCATAAAGATGCACGTCGTCGGTCGCATCGAAGGCGAGGGTGACCATGGGGTCGAACCGGTCCCAATCCCGGTCGAAGACGATGTTGGTATCGGCGCCGTTGACCTTGAACAGCCGGCCCGAGCGCTTGTCGTGGGTGTAGCGGCCGCCGGCGGTGATGTGCAGCCGGTCATCCAGCAGCGCGGGCGTGTAGGTGCCCTGGGCGAAGGCGGCATAGCTGGTGGCGCGTGCCGTGCTGGCGCGATCGGGGAAGGGCGTGACCTGGCCATCCACCAGCGAGGGCAGGCGGATCAGCGAGCGGACATCGGCTGACCAGCGCATCGTGTTGGGCGCCCAGGCGTCATCGCTGCCCTTTTCGCGGTAATAATAGAGACCGGCGACCCAGTTGAAGCGCTCCGACGTGCTGAGCAGCTGGAATTCCTGGGAAAACTGGTGCTGATCGAGGCTGGCAAGGCTGTAGCGCACGACATTGGCGTTGGGCCGCGCGACGGCGGCCACGATGCCAAAGCCATTGTCGAACTGCGATTGATCGACCTCCCGGTAGGAGGTGATGGATTTGAATTCGAGGCCGGTGGCGATCCGCCAGTCCAGCGTGAGGAGATGGCCGTTGGTCTTGCCGACGCTGTCCTGTTGCGGCACGCCGGCCAGCACCTCGCGCGCCCGGGTCGGCTGCGGGCGGACCAGCGGCGAATTGGCCGGCGCGTTGGGCGAGAAGGACAGCAGCTGCAGGGCAAACGGCGTGGTGGCATCATAGCTGATGTCGAAGGCATAGAGCGCGCTGACCGTATCGCTGGGCCGCCACAGCACGGAGGCGCGCACGCCACGGCGTTCGAAGCGACCAAAATCCTCTTCGCCTTCCAACGGGTTGTTGATGAAGCCGCCGCGCTGGGTGGAGATGGCGTCGATCTTGGCCGACAGGCCCTGCCATTCTGGCAGATCAAGATGGAGCTCGCCGCTGTAGCCGCCGAAGTTGCGCAGGCCGGCCAGCGCACGCAGGCCGAATTTGCCGCTGGGTTTCTTCGAAACGATGTTGACGGCGCCGCCGGTGGCGTTGCGGCCGAACAGGGTGCCCTGCGGCCCCTTCAGCACCTCGATCCGATCGATATCGAGCAGCGCGGCACCCAGGCCCTGGCTGCGCCCCAGGAACACCCCGTCCACATAGATGCCGACCGCGGCATCGCGGCTGGGCTGGTTGGCATCGAACGGCACGATGCCGCGGATGCCCACCGTGAGCGCCGAGGTGCGCGAGAAGAAGGGCGCGATCCGCAAGGACGGGATCGCGCCATCGGCCAGATCGGCCAGGCTTTGCACACGGCGGTTTTCCAGATCGGCGGCGCTGGCCACCGAAATGGAGATGGGGGTTTTCTGCAGCTTGGTCTCGCGCCGTTCGGCGGTGACAATGATTTCGGTGAGGCCGTCATCGGCCGCCGTGATGGGTTGCGCCAGCGCCGGCAGCGCGGTGAAACAGGCGGCAGACGCCGCCAGCACTGTGCGATATGTCATGGTGCAAACCCCCGATCATTGACCCCGGGGCGGCCCTAAACGGCCCGCGTTGCAGGCGCGTGGCTGTTTGACGACGAAGCGGCGAAGTTTGCGTGGCGGCTGGATGACAGGGGGCGCTCAGCCCGATGCGTCAATCGGGCAGGGCGGCAACATAGGCGCGCACAACGGTCGCCGAATTGATCGCCGCCAGATGGCCGAAGGTGGCGAGGCGGTTGCGATCCTGATCGCCGCCGGCCAGATCGGACACGCTGCGGAAGATGATCGCCGGGACCTGGTTGCTGTAGGCTACCTGGACCACGGCGGCGCTTTCCATGTCGAGAATGCGGGCGCCCCAGGCCCGCTGCAGATAGCGGCGGAATTCGGCGTTGTCGGCAAAGATGCCGGCGCTGACGCCGGTGCCGCCGACAATGATGCGCGGTGTGCGCGGCAGGCAGAGCGAGGACCCGGCCCGCATGCCGGCGCTGGCCGGCACGCAGCGTTCCAGCTGCAGACCCTGCAAGGTTGCGCGCGCCAGCGCCAGCAGCCCGGGATCGGCGGGCAGGCGGAACCGGCGTTGCGGCGGAGCGGCGGCGTTGCCGACGATGGTGCCGTGCGGATGAATGAAGAACCAGTTGGCCGGCGCGCCGGGCGGAATGGGCGCCGGGGTTTGCCAGCCTTTGGGCGTGCGGCGGGCGAAGGCGGCTTCCAGATATTGGCCCCAATCCTGCGCCACCAGCACATCGCCGATGGCAAGGGCCGGATCGACCCCGCCGGCAATGCCGGAAAACAGGATGCGTTTGACGGTGAAGCGATCCAGCACCAATTGGGTGTTCATGGCGGCGTTGACCATGCTCAGCCCGCTTTTCATCAGCACCACGGGCTTGCCCGCCAGCGTGCCGGTGCGGAACAGATTGCCGTTGATGCGATGATCCTGGCCGCCTTCGATGCTGCCAACCAGCGCATCCCATTCGGGCGCGATGGCCGTCATCACCACGGTGCGGGGCACATCGTCGAGCCGCTGGGCCTGCGCCATGGCCGGCAGCACCAGCGCGAGGGCGAGCAGGGCAAACTGCCGGATCATGCCGCCCCCATCCAGACAAAGCGGGCGATGATCAGCGCGGCAAGGCCAAACAGGAAGAGATCGGCGCGGCCGGCCTGGCCGCGGGCCAGCCGGAACAGGGCATGGGCGACGATGCCGAAGGCGATGCCGTTGGCGATCGAAAAGCTGAGCGGGATCATCACCAGGGTAAGGAACGACGGCACCGCCACCATCGGATCATCCCAGGCGATTTCGGCCAATGGCAGCATCATCATGCCGCCCACCACGATCAGGGCCGGCGCCGTGGCGGCCGCCGGCACCAACTGGGCATAGGGGGCGACCAGCGTGGTGGCCAGGAACAGCAGGCCGGTCACCACGGCGGCAAGCCCGGTGCGCCCGCCCGCCTGCACCCCGGCCGCGCTTTCGACATAGGATGTGACCGTGCTGGTGCCGAACAGGGCGCCGGCCATGGCGGCGATGGCATCGGCCCTGAGGATGCGGTTCAGGCCGGCGATCCGCCCCGCGCTGTCCATCAGTCCGGCGCGCTTGGTGACGGCCACCAGCGTGCCGACATTGTCGAACAGATCGACAAACAGGAACACGCAAATGATTTCCAGGAGCGCCAGGCCCGGCGCCCCGCCGCGCCCCAGGGCGCCGGCGATATCAAGCTGCAACACCGTGCCGGTGATGGCATCCAGCCGATAAGGCTGGGTTGGCGCGCTGATCTGGCCGGCGGCGGCCGCCACCAGCGTGGTGAGCGTGATGCCGATCAGGATGGCCGCCCGCACATTCCACAGGCCCAGCACCGCGATCACCACCAGGCCAAACAGCGCCAGCGCCGGGCCCGGTGCCGTGAGCTGTCCCAGGCTGACGAGGGTGGCCGGGTTGGCCACGATGATGCCGGCTTCCTTCAGGCCGATGAAGCCGAGGAACAGGCCGATGCCGCCGGCAATGGCGGCAAACAGGTGCGGCGGGATGGCCGCGATGATCAATTGCCTTATGCCGGTGAGGGTGAGGATCAGGAACGCCACGCCCGACAGGAACACGCAGCCCAGCGCCACCGGCCAGGGCAGGCCCATCTGCTGCACCACGGTGAAGGCGAAATAGGCGTTGAGGCCCATGCCGGGCGCCAGGGCGAGCGGCACATTGGCCATCAGGCCCATCAGGATCGATCCGAAGGCGGCTGCCAGGCAGGTGGCGGCGGCGACCGACGCGATGGGCATGCCGGCGCCGCTCAGGATCGCGGGGTTCACCAGCACGATATAGGCCATGGTGAGGAAGCTGGTGCAGCCGGCCAGCACCTCGGTGCGCACGCTGCTGCCGCGCGCCGCGATCTGGAACTGGCGCTCCACAAGGCCCGGCGGCGTCAAGTCTGGATTGGCAGCGATGGTCCCCTGACCCCCATTGTCAGACACATGGTGCCGGCTGAGGGGATCGAACCCCCGACCTTCGGTTTACAAAACCGCTGCACTACCGCTGTGCTAAGCCGGCCCACATGCCCGTGTGCCTGTGGCGATAGCGGCTTGGGCAATCGGGTTCAACAGCCGTTTGCGCAGGCCGGGTCGGCTGACCACCAGGTGATGCGGGCGACCGAGCCGCCGGGATCGATGCGCGGATCGGTGGCGATCATGTTGATCCGGCCGTCGACCGGGCTGAGGATGGTTTCGAGCAGCCGGCCAAAGGCATCGCGCACTTCGGCCAGCGGCTGATCCTTTTTCACCGTGGCACCCAGCGGCAGCAGCAGCCGGGCCCAGCCGGCTTTGGTGGCGCGCGCGGGCATGATGTCGTTGGCGACAAACAGGCTGGCCGGCGGCGGCGTCACCTTGCCGGGCAGCATCTTCAGCTCACGCATCAGGTTGGTGAGGCCGGATTCGGCGCGGGCAATCATCACATCATCAAAAACCTCGGGCCGGCCCAGTTCCAGCGTGATGGCCGGCACGCCATCATCGGTGAGGGTGTTTTCCACCGTGCCCTTGTCGCCCTTGTCCATCTTGATGATGTCGGGCGCGACCAGTTCGGCCATGCGCCGCGTGCGGGCGTTGGAGGCAAAGACATACATCATGTAGGCGGTGCCGCGCGATTGGGTGTGCAGATCCACCGCGGTGTCGGCATTGGGGCGCAGCAGGCGGTTCCACAGCCGGCCGGCAAAATCGGCCACCGTATTGCCGCCTTCCTTGCCCGGCATCTCGCGGTTGAGATTGGGGGCGCTGCGGCCCCAATCGGGCGTGAACTGGCGGGCCGATTGCATCAGGCCGGGCGGGTTGAGGCCGGGAACCATCACCAATGTGCCGGCCAGTTTCGCCGGATCGACCGTGGCGGCCAGGCGGTGGAGCACGGCGATGCCATTGAGTTCATCACCGTGGATGCCGGAGGTGAGCAGCAGGCGCGGGCCGGGCGTGGCACCCTTCACCACCACCACCGGCACCAGCCAGGGTTGGCCCACCGGGCTGGCGCCGGCGCGGAACCAGAAACGGTGCAGCTGACCAGCGGGCAGATCGGCGACATCAAGGCGATCGATGATCGGCACGGCATCGAGGCTGCCGATGCTTTCGGTGGCAGCGGGCGCCGGTGCTGCCAGCGCGAGGGCCAGGGCGGCGAGAAGCGCGCGCATCAGGCGTTCCCGGGGATATCGCTGGGGGCCTGGGCGATGATGCGCAGGGCGTGGATGCGATCGGGCGCGACCAGATCGCCCAGGGCGGCATAGACGGCGCGTTGCCGGGCGATGCGCGACTGGCCGGCAAAGCTGGCGGCCGTCAGCCTGACGGTGAAATGCGATTCGGCGTCATCACCGCGGTGGCCGGCGTGGCCATGGTGCTGATGGCTGTCGTCAATCACCTCCAGAACCGACGGTGCCAGTGCGGCGGTGAGGCGAGCGTGGATTTCTGCGGCAACCTTGCCCATATGCACTCCTTTGCCGGCCGTTATAGACCGGCTGCAACAAAGGGACACGCACGATTTCGGACGCCAATGCCAGACGCCACAACCGGTGGCACGGGCGGGTTGAACAGGCCCAGCCGCAGGGGTGTGCCTGGCCGGGCTGTCCGCACACCGGGGAATTTCGTGCGCCGCGGTCGAACAAGGTGCCCGGCGATGTTGGCGGCTGGCAGTTCCTGTGCCTCGAGCATGTGCGCGCCTTCAACGCCGGTTACAATTATTTCGACGGGATGAGCGTGGACGAGATCCACGCCGCGCAATCGCCGATGGCCGGCTGGGTGCAGGACGTGGTGCGCGGCAAGCCGGCCTTCACCATCGGCGATCCGCATGAGCTGTTCAGCCAGAAAGGCCCGGCGCGACCCAAACCGCCGCCGGGCCGCTGGGCGGCACCGGGCGACGCCAAGGCGCTGGGCGCGCTGGGGCTGGACCGCAACGCCAGCCCCGCCGACATCCGCCGCGCCTATCGCGCGCTCGTTCGCCGGTACCACCCTGACAGCAATGGGGGGGACCGCAGCCACGAAGGGAAGTTGCAGGCGGTGGTCAACGCCTTTACGCACCTGAAATCCGCTGCCGGATACAAGATGGAGTCGAACAAGACGTGAGCGAGATGCACGAAACCCGCCCGGTGGCCATGGCCGCGCCCGATACCACGGTGGACGCCCGCGAGGTGTTCGGGGTGGACATCGACATGGCGGTGCCGGCCTTTTCGATTGCCGATGAACGCGTGCCGGATCTGGACCCGTCCTACGTGTTCGATCCCGACACCACGCTCGCCATCCTGGCCGGTTTTGCCCACAACCGCCGGGTGATGGTGCAGGGCTATCACGGCACCGGCAAATCCACCCATATCGAACAGGTGGCGGCGCGCCTCAATTGGCCGTGCATCCGCATCAACCTCGACAGCCATATCAGCCGCATCGACCTGATCGGCAAGGATGCCATCGTGCTCAGGAACGGCACGCAGGTCACCGAGTTCCGCGAAGGCCTGCTGCCCTGGGCGCTGCAGACGCCGACCGCGCTGGTGTTTGACGAATATGATGCCGGCCGCCCCGACGTGATGTTCGTGATCCAGCGCGTGCTGGAAGTGGAAGGCAAGCTCACCCTGCTCGACCAGAACCGGGTGATCCGGCCCAACCCGTGGTTCCGCCTGTTTGCCACCGCCAACACCGTGGGCCTGGGCGACACCAGCGGCCTGTATCACGGCACGCAGCAGATCAACCAGGGCCAGATGGACCGGTGGAGCATCGTCACCACGCTGAATTATCTGCCGCATCACACCGAAACCGCCATCGTGGTGGCCAAGGTGAAGCAGTTTGACAGCGATGCCGGCCGCAAGACCGTGGCCAACATGGTGCGCGTGGCCGACATGACGCGCGCCGGCTTCATCGGTGGCGACATTTCCACGGTGATGAGCCCGCGCACGGTGATCACCTGGGCCCAGAACGCGGTGATCTTTGGCTCCGTGGGCTTTGCCTTCCGCCTGTCGTTCCTCAACAAGTGCGACGAGGCGGAGCGCAGCATCGTGGCCGAATATTTCCAGCGCGTGTTCGGCGAGGAGCTGCCGGAAAGCGTGGCGTCGCGGGCGAAGAAATAAGCCATGGCCGATTGGCAGCTGGCGCAGATCAATATCGGCACCATGGTGGCGCCCAAGGGCGATCCCATGGTGGCCGAATTCTATGCGGCGCTGGATGCCATCAACGCCATTGCCGATGCCAGCCCGGGCTTTGTGTGGCGTCTGCAGGACGAGGCCGGCAACGCCACCGACATTCAGGCGACGCCCGACCCGAAGCTGCTGGTCAACATCTCGGTGTGGGCGGATCTGGAAAGCCTGTCGGCCTTTGTCTATCGCAGCAGCCATGCCGGCATCATGCGCCAGCGCCGGCAATGGTTCGTGCCGTTCGACGGCGCGTTCCAGGCATTGTGGTGGGTGCCCGCCGGCCACCGCCCGGATGTGATGGGCGGGCTGGCCCGGCTGTGGCTGCTGGACCGTTATGGCCCCAGCCCCCAGGCCTTTGGTTTCAAGACGGCCTTCCCGCCGCCAACAGGGGCCAGCCATGGCTGATCAGAACCCGATCGAGGATTTTCGCCAGGCGGTGGCCGCGACCATGCGGGCGCTGGGCCATGCGCCCGACATGGAACTGGCCTATACCGCCGACAAGCCGGGCTGTTTCGGGGATCAGGCGCGGGTGCCGCAGCCGGCGCGCGCCCTGCCGGCCGATCAGGTGGCCGAAGTGCGCGGCTGGGCGGACAGTTTCGCGCTGAAGCGGCGGTTCCATGATCCCAAGGTGCATGCCGCCGACCAGCCGGATGCCGGCCTGGCGCGTGACATCTGGAATGCGGTGGAACAGGCGCGGTTCGAGGCGCTGGGCGCCATCGAGATGGCCGGCGTGGCGCGCAACCTCGACCGGATGACCGAACAGCGGCTGCGCACCGATCCGATCGTGCGCGCCCGCACCGCCGAGGAGGTGCCGCTGGCCACCGCGATCAGCCTGATGGTGCGCGAGCGGCTGACCGGCGCCGATGTGCCGCGCGTGGCGCAACAGGCGGTTGACATGGTGCGGAGCCATATCGAGGCCCAGGCCGGTGCGCATCTGGATGCGCTGGCCGCGGCCATGGCGGACCAGGCGCAGTTTGGCCAGATGATGCGCCATGTGCTGGCCGATCTGGGTCTGGCCGCCGATCCGGAGGAGGCCAGCGACGAGACCGAGGAATCGGACGAGGGCGCCGAGGAGGAACAGCCCGGCGAGGATGACGAGGACAACCAGGAGGATGACGGCGGCGGTTCCGAGCAATCGACCGAGACCCGCGCCGAGGAGTCCAGCGACGCGCCCGATGATGCCGAGCAGCGCGAGGTGGAAATGGACACCGACGAGGTGTCTGACGCCGAGATGGGGGATGACGGCCAGGAAGGCATGATGCCGTGGCGGCCGAACATGCCGCTTTCGGATCTGCCGCCCGATTTCGACTACAAGGCCTATCTGACCAAGTTTGACGAGGTGGTGGGCGCGGCCGAGCTGTGTGACGACGAGGAGTTGACCCGGCTGCGCGCCTATCTGGACCAGCAGCTGATCCCGCTGCAATCGGCGGTGACCAAGCTGGCCAACCGGCTGCAGCGCCGGCTGATGGCGCAGCAAAACCGCAGTTGGGATTTCGATCAGGAAGAAGGCCTGCTGGATGCGGCGCGGCTGGTGCGCATTGTCACCAACCCGGCCCATGCGCTGAGTTACAAGGTGGAGCGCGACACGGATTTCCGCGACACGGTGGTGACGCTGCTGATCGACAATTCGGGTTCGATGCGCGGCCGGCCGATTTCCATCGCCGCCATCTGCGCCGACATTCTGGCCCGCACGCTGGAACGCTGCGCGGTGAAGACCGAGATCCTGGGTTTCACCACCCGCGCCTGGAAGGGCGGACAAAGCCGCGAGGCCTGGCTGGCCGCCGGCCGGCCGGCCAAGCCGGGGCGCCTGAACGACTTGCGGCACATTGTTTACAAGCAGGCCGATGCGCCGTGGCGCCGGGCGCGCAAGAATCTGGGCCTGATGATGCGCGAAGGCCTGTTGAAGGAGAATATCGACGGCGAGGCGCTGCTGTGGGCGCACGAGCGGCTGCTGGCCCGGCCCGAGGACCGGCGCATCCTGATGGTGATTTCCGATGGCGCGCCGGTGGATGATTCCACCCTGAGTGTGAACAGCGGCAATTATCTGGAGCGCCATTTGCGCGCCGTCATCAAGCAGATCGAGACGAAGAGCCCGGTGGAGCTGATCGCCATCGGCATCGGCCACGACGTGACGCGTTACTATGCCCGGGCCGTCACCATCATGGATGCCGAGCAACTGGGCGGCGTGATCATCGACCAGCTGGCCGGCCTGTTCGACACGGTGCCGGCGCGCCGGCGTTGAACCGGCCGGGCGGATGCCGGCATCGGTGCACCCGATTTCCCCGTAACTGAACAACAAGAGACTGGTGATACAAGCGGTAATCGGCTTAGATATCGCCCAACGATAAGGTCGCAACCAAACGTTGCTGTGGGGGAACAGGGGCATGAGTGACCGGCGCAGGCCTGCGGCAGGGCAACCGCTGCCGATGGCGCGCGCGCTGGTGCTGACGACCGTGCTGGGCTGGGCGTTCGCCGCCCCGGCGCTGGCCCAGATCGGCACCGCCCGCACCCCCACCCGCGAGGAAATCGATCCGTCGCGCCGGCCGCAATTCACCCAGCCCAGCCGCCTGATCGTTGATGGCGATATCGAGCGCAGCCCGTGCGCGCTCGCCGACCCGGCCTATGCCAACATCAAGCTGACCTTGAGCCAGGTGCAGTTCAACAATCTGGGCCCGGTGCCGGCGGCGGCGCTGGAGCCGTTCTGGAGACCCTTGGCCGGCCGCGAACTGCCGGTGTCGGTGCTGTGCGAAATCCGCGATGCCGCCGCCACCCATTTGCGGCGCGAGGGCTATCTGGCGGCGGTGCAGGTGCCGGCGCAGCGCATCGAAGGCGGCGTGGTGCGGTTCGAGGTGCTCTATGCCCGCCTGACCGCCATCCGGGTGCGCGGCGATGCCGGCCGCAACGAAGGCCAGGTGGCGCGCTATCTCAACAAGCTGGTGACCGGCGGGGTGTTCAACCGCATCGCGGCCGAACGCTATCTGCTGCTGGCGCGCGATCTGCCCGGCATGGATGTGCGCCTGGCGCTGAAGCCGGCGGGCGGCGCGCCGGGGGAAATGGTGGGCGAAGTCAGCGTGCGACGGCGGCCGGTGTCGGCCGATCTGGTGGTCACCAACCTGGCGCCATCGCAAACCGGCCCGTGGGGCGCGCAGCTGCGGATGGAAGCGCATGGGCTGACCGGCCTCGGCGATCACAGCTTCCTGTCTTATTACAGCACGTCGGATTTCGATGAGCAGCAGGTGCTGCAGGCCGGGCACGATTTCGCCCTGGGCGGCGAGGGCCTGCGGCTGGGCGGCCGGGTGACCCAGGCGTGGACGCGCCCGGCGCTGGGCCCCACCGTGCCGCCGGTCGATGCCGAAACCTTCTTTGCCAATCTGGAATTGAGCTATCCCGTCAAGCGCAGCCAGGCGGCCAGCCTGACCGCCCGGTCGGGCCTTGACCTCGTCAACCAGCGGGTGAATTTCAACGCGGCGCCGCTGTCGCGCGATCGCCTGCGGGTGGCCTATCTGCGGCTGGATGGCGATTGGCTGGATCTGCGCGGGCGCGGCCCCGGCGGCACCAGCGCCTGGCGGGTTTCGGCCGGGATCGAGGTGCGGCAGGGCCTGAACATCCTGGCCGCCAGCCCCGATTGCCTGGATCAGCCGGCGCGGTGCACCGGGGCCGGTGTCGTGCCGCCCAGCCTGGTCAATGGCAGCCCGACCGCCACCGCCGTGCGCTTCACCGGGTTGGTGGAACTGCGCCTGGCGAAGACGGTCACGCTGGCGGTGCAGCCGCGGGCGCAATGGGCCAGCGGCAGCCTGTTCGGCTTCGAACGCTTTGCGCTGGGCAATTACACCGTCGGCCGCGGCTATGATCCCGGCGTGCTCACCGGCGATGATGGCGCCGCCGTCAGCAGCGAATTGCGCCACGATCCGATCATCGTTTCGGAAGACTGGAAGCTGTCGGCCCAGCCCTATGTGTTCGTGGATGCCGGCTGGGCCTGGTCACGCGGGATCGGGCCGGGGCTGGCCAACCCGGTGTCGCTGGTGTCGGGCGGCGGCGGGGCGCGGCTCGCGGTTTCGGATCGGGCCCGGCTCGATCTGGGGGCGGCGGTGGCGTTGAAGGCGGCCGGGCCGGTGCGCGCCGGCGATGTGCGCCTGCTGCTGACGCTGACCACCCGAATCCTGCCGTGGAGGAACCGCTGATGCGCCTGTTCGCCGAAACCGGGCCCGGCGTGGCCGGCAGCGCCGCCACCATCACATCCACCCGCGCGCGCCTGGCCCTTGCCGCCTCGCCCGGGGTGCTGGCCAGCATGCTGGCCCTGCAGCCGCAGCCGGTGCAGGCGCAGGCGTTCCAGGGCACGCCCACCGTGGTGCTGGGCAACGTCAACCGCGCCATTGGTTCGGGCAGCGAGACCCTGACGGTCAACAGCAACCAGGCCACGATCAACTGGGTGCCCACCGACACCGCATCGGGCACGGCGCCGATCAATTTCCTGCCCGCCGGCACCACGGCGACCTTTGTGCAGGGCGGCGCCGTCAGCGGTGAATTCACCGTGCTCAACCGCATCATTGCCGCAGATCCCACCCGGGCGATCCAGTTTGCCGGCACGGTCAACAGCGATCCGGCCGGCAACATCTGGTTCTATGCCCCCGGCGGCCTGTTGCTGCAGGGGTCGGCGCGCTTCAATGTCGGCAGCCTGCTGCTCACCACCAATGATCCGGTGGGGGCAGCGGCCGGGCAGCCGTTCCTTGATGCCGGCAACAATTTCCGCCTGCAGGGCGCCAGCGGCAGCACCGCGGCCATCACCGTGCAGCAAGGGGCGCAGATCAATGCCCGCAATGACGGCGGCGATTATGTGATCGCGGTGGCGCCGCGCGTCACCATGGCCGGTGATATCGGTGTCAACGGGTCGGCCGCGCTGGTGATGGCCGAGGATGTCAGCTTCACCCTCAACGGCGGCCTGTTCGACATCACGGCCAATGTCGGATCGTCGGCCGGCGGCACCAACAGCATCACCGGCAGCATCACCGGCAGTGGCGGCATATCGGGACAGGGTGAATTTTCCCGCATCTACATGATGGCAGTGCCCCGGAATGACGCCATCACCTTGCTGATCACGGGATCGCAGCAGATCGGTTTCGACATCGCCAACGCGGCGGATGTGGACGGCAATGCCATCATCCTGTCGGGCGGCCACGACATCAAGGCGGTGGCCACCGGTGCGGGTCTGGACCAGTTCAGCGGGCCGGCATCCGCCGGAGCCGGCACCGGCACGGTCACCGTCAGTCTTGATGCCGTGACCTTGACATCGAACCTGACCGTCAGGTCCCGCAATGTGGGCGAAGCCGTCGCGCAGACAGGCCAGCTCGACGCGGCGCGGGATATCGAGATTTTTGCCGATGGTCAGGCCATCATCGGCGCCCGCAACGGGCAGTTGCTGGAGGTTTCGGGCAATGTGCTGGCCGATGCCTCCACCCACTTCAATGGCACGTCGGGCGCCAACCGCACGGCGGGCCTGGCCGAAATCTCGGTTGCCGGCAACGGCACCATCGCCGTGCTGGGCGATCTGGTTGCGCGGGCCGTTGGTGTTGGCGATTCAACCACGATCACCGGCCAGGCCGGCGGCACCGGCACCGGCGGCACCGCCACGGTGGCGGCCTTTTCCGGCGTGTTGCAAGGCCGTGGCATCACGGCGGTGGCCGATGGCATTGGCGGCAGTTCGGCCTCAGGCCGCGGCGGCGCTGGCCTTGGGGGCACGGCGCAGTTCCAGGCGGATGGCGGCAGCTTGCTGTTCATTGGCGGCCCCGTGGATATTCTGGCCAGCGGGGCGGGCGCCCGCGGCAGCAATGGCCAGTTGAGCGGCAATGCCACGGGCGGCAATGCCCGCCTCCAGTTGAGTTCGTCGCTGGAGATTTCGAGCGACGTTTCGGTCTATGCCGACGCATTTCCTGATGCCGGCAGCCGGGGCATCACGGCGCAGCTTGGCGGTGCGGTGCTGCAAGGCGGCGTTGCCACGGTCGATATCCGCGATGGCGGCAGCCTGCTTGCCAACGAATTGAGCATCGGGGCGGTCGGCAGTGGCGGTTTCGAGGCTGGCGGCAATGATGTGCGCGGCGGCCTGGCGCAGCTGCTGGTCAACAGTGCGTCTGGCGGCGTTGTGCTCTCCACGGCGCAATCGGCCAATATCCTCGCCGGTGCGTTCGGTTCAGACGGGACGGCGGGTGGTGCCCTGTCGGGCACTTCTGCCCGCGGCGGCCAGGCCGTGGTGGATGTGCAAGGCAGCGCCCGGCTCAATCTCGGGGTCGATCTGCGCCTGCAGGCCAATGCGGATGCGGGTTCCGGCCTTGCCGGCGGCAACGGCGGCGCTGCCTTGGGCGGCAGCAGCCGGTTGTCGATCAACAGCGGCGGTGTTGCCGTGGGCAACAAGCTGGAAATGAATTCGAATGCCCAAGGCGGCAGCGGCGATATCGGCGGCAACGCCGCTGGCAGCGACGAGAATCAGGGCCGGCCGCCGGCGCTGTTCCTGCTGTATGGCAGTGCTGGTGGTGTGAATGATCCCGGCCTGCAGGTGTCGGGCAGCATCAATCTGACGGCGACGGCCATTGGCGGCAACGGTCTGGCGGGTGTTGGCGGGTCGGGCGTCGGCGGTACGGCGACGGTTCTGCTGCAATCGCGCCAGCATGCGACGGCCAGTGCCGCCATCAACATGAATGCGGTTGGCGGCAATGGCACCACGGGCGGCGCGGCGCGCAGCGGCCAGTTGACGATGGGCGTCCGCAATGCCGAACTGGCGATCGGTGGCTTGCTCACCATCAATGCCGGGGCCCTGGGCGGCAATGCATCCGATGTGACCAGCGGCACCGCCGGAAATGGCGGCGCGGCCGGATTTGGCACGGTGCAGTTGAGCAGCCGCGGCGATCCGGCGGTGGCGGCATCGCGCCTGACGGCCAGCGACATCCAGATCAATGCCAATGTTGTGGGCGGCAATGGCGGCAAATCCGACAGCGGCACCGGCGGCGCCGGCGGCGCGGCCGATGCCCGGATCGACGGCGGCGGCATCGGGCTTCTGGCCAACGCCGGCGACAGCCTGCTGCAGTTCGGTTCCACCGGCATCAATTTTGTCGCGACGGGTGGCGATGCCGGGGGATCGGTCACCGGCGTGCTGGGCAGCGGCGGCTCTGCGCAGGGTGGAACCATCACGCTGGGCCTGTCGAGTGGACCGCTGGCGCCCACAATGAACAATGCCGTGGCCAGCTTCGGCAATGTGACCGTGGATGCACGCACGCTCGGGGGGTCCACGCCGGCACCGGACAATATTCAGCCGGCGGGCAATGGTGGCGACGCCACCGGGGCGAGCTTTACCCTTCTGGCCCGCGGTGGTCAGGTGCGGTTGACCAATCCAAACCTCGACGTTTCAGCCACTGGCGGCAACAGCCTAGGCAGTGCTGCCGGTGGCCGTGGCGGCAATGCCGTCGGCGGCCAGATCACCGTTCTGGCGACGCCGCATTTCGTGTCGGGCACGCCAACGGATCTGTTGGTGACCGGCAATCTGCAGGCCATCGCCACTGCCCAGGGCGGCATCGGGCGCAACATTGGCGGCAATGCCACCGGCGGCAACATCACCATCACCCTGGGCCAGCACGAAGGCGGCCCGCAGGTGGCCGACGTGGGCAAGTTCCAGGCGGGCAACGTGAGCGCCAACGCCAACGCCTTTGGCGGCAATCCCAGTGACAACCGCATCAGCGGCAGCAACGGCACCGGCGGCACGGTCAGGCTGCTGGCCACCGAAGGCATGCTCACCATCAATGGCCGACCCGATCTTGCGGCCGACGGCATTGGTGCCGGCGCGGCCAGCGGCGGCACCAGTGGCAACGGCAGCGGTGGATTGGTGGAGATCGCCCTGAACGGTGGCACGGCCCGGATGTTTGGGGCCGCCATGTCGGCCACGGGTGTGCTGGGTGCGGCCACAGGTGGCACCGTGCGCGCCAGCGTTGGCGTGCTGGGCGGCACGCTCAACCTGGCCGGCGATGGCATGACCATGCGGGCCGACGCCCTGAGCGGTAGCGATTTCGGCCATCCCGGCACTGGCGCGGTGACCGGCGGCTTGGTGGAATTGCGCAACGACGGCGGCATCCTGTCGATCGACAGCGCGGATTCGCAGCCGAATCTGATCACCGCCAACGCCTTTGTGCAAAGCAGCGTCGGCAACAGCAGCAACGCCACCGCGGGCACCATCCGCATCATCAATGCCGGCACCACAACGATCACCGATGGCCGGGGCAGCCTGGTGCTGTCGACCACCGCACAGGCGGGCAATGGCCTTGGTGCCGTCGCCGGCGGCGTTGCCAGCGGCGGCCAGATCGAAGCCCGCAGCACGGCCGGCACTTTGACGCTGGATTCGGTTGACCGGATCGAACTTGGTGCAACCACGATCGGTGGCGACAGCAGCATCGCGGCCGGCAATGCCGTTGGCGGAACGGTCAACATCGAAGCCAGTGGCACCGGCCGGATCAATTTCACCCAGGCGACCGATATCGCGATCCGCGCGATCGGCGGAGCCATGAACGGCGGGCCGCAGGGCAATGCCGCTGGCGGCACGGCAACCCTGGCACTTGCTGGCAGCGGCATTCTGGATTTCCAGAACGATCTGACGATCAACCATGTGGTCGCAGGCCAAGCGGCGCGCGGCGGCATCAGCAGCATCACCAGCGCAGGCGGCAGCCTGAATGTGACCGGGTCGCTGCTGATGTTCAACGACGTGATCAATCCCAGCACGCTGGCCGGTGCGGTGGCCCAAGGCGGTCAGGTGACCATCACTACCGCCGACACATCCAGCGTAACGGTTGGCGGGAACGTCCAGTTCAATGCCGTCGCCCAGGTAACCGGATTGGCGGCCGACCAACAGTCCGACGGCGGATCATTCGAATGGCTTAGCCGGGGCACAGCCACCATCGGCGGCAATCTTGATCTCAACGCGTCGGCCGGCGGTGCCCTTGCCACGGGTGGTCGCATCAACATCGCGGTGCAATCCGGCAGTCTGATTGCGGACCAGGGCGTGAGGCTGGGGTCATCGGCGAGTGGCTTCACACAGGCCAATGGTGTCGGGCCGCTGGCCACCGCTGGCCAATTGCTGATGTCCACCGCCACCGGTGCCAGCTTTACGGTCAATGGCGGGGTTGTTCTGGAAGCCAACGGGGTTGGCACCAATGTCACCGCGGGTGTCGGCGGCGAAGCGCGCGGTGGCGGCATCAGCATCAACAACGCCGGCACCATGACCCTCAACACCGGCAGCGATGGCTTCATCCTGCGGGCAACGGCCACGGGCGGCAGCGGCGATGCGGCCGGTGGCCGCGCCGTGGGCGGGGTGATCGGGATCACCACCACCGGCACCGGCAGCTTCACCCAGAATGACACCGTGGCCGGCCTGCTGCAGATCGAGGCGGTGGGGGTTGGCGGAGCGGCCGTCACCGCCGGGGGCAGCGCCGTTGGCGGCACGGTCAACATCAACAACAGCGGCAATTTCACCCTGCCTGGCGGCCTGCTGATCCTGGCCAACAGCAGCAGCGGCACCGGCACCGAGACCGGCAATGCCAATGGCGGCGCGGCCAGCCTGGTGCTGGGTGGCGGCACCACCACCATCAACGGCAATCTGGGGCTGAACGCCAATGCGGCGGTGCAGGCCCGGCCGGTGCGCGGCAACGGCATTGGTGGCACCCTGATTGTCGATGTGAACGCCGGCACCCTGGACGTGAACGGCAATCTGGATCTCGCCGCCACCGGTTCGGGCCAGCAGGCGCTGGGCGGTGCGGTGCTGCTGGCCAGCGATGGCGCGTTCCAGGTCGATGGCAGCATTGCCGCCACCACCCGCGTGTTCAGCGACACGACTGGGGCCGGGGCATTGGCCTTTGCCGGCAGCATCGACGTGCTGGTGGGCAATGGCGACATCTTCACGGCAGGCGGCGGCATGACCCTGTTGGCCGATGCCGATGGCGGCGCGGCCAATTACGGGCTTGATCTGCGCGGCGGCGGCATTGCCATCACCACCGCCGGCACCAGCGTGCTGGGCGGCAACGGCCTCGTGGCCAATGCCGATGCACGTTATTCCGGCAGCGGCGGGCAGGGCGGCACCGCCCGGGCCGGCACCGCCACGTTGGCCGTGACCGGCGGCGGCTTTGCCAGCAATGGCGTGCGCCTGTCGGCCGATGCCAATGGCGGCAACAACAGCGGCGCCACCGGCAGTGGCGGCCTGGGCGGCTCAGCCCGGCTGACAGTGGCGGCGGCCAGCACGGCCACCATCACCGGCACGGCCGATCTTTCGGCCCAGGCCATCGGCGGCAATGGGGCCGACGGCGGCCATGCCACCGCCGGCACGGCCAGCATTGAATCGGCCGGCACCACCAACATCAATCTGGGCAGCGCCGTGTTCCGGCTGCGCGCTTCGGCAACGGGCGGGGCTGCCACCAGCGGCACCGGCGGTGAAGCCCAGGGCGGCACCGCCGGGCTGACCGGCATCGGCGCGGGCAGCACCATTGCCATCACCGCCACCGGCACACCCGAGGTGGAGGTGGATGCCCGCGGCTCTGGCGGCAATGGTGCGACAGGCGGCATTGGCCGCGGCGGCACCGCGACGGCCGCGAATCCCGGGCAGATGTCGATGCCCGATTCACTGCGCCTGCTGGCCAACGGCGCTGGCGGCGCCGGCACGGTCACGGGTGGATCGGCCTTTGGCGGCACCGCCCGCTTCACCACCAGTGGCACGATCAACCTGACCGACTCGCTGATCCTGCAGGCCAATGGCACCAGCGGCACCGGTCCCAACACCGGCGAGGCCAAGGGCGGCAACGCGCAGCTGCTGCAGGGCGGCGGCACCACCACCATCACCAATTTCCTCGAACTTCAGGCAGCGGGCACCGTGGTGTCTGCCACCACATCGCGCGGTGATGGCACCGGCGGTTCGGCGACCATCGATGTCGATGCCGGCACGCTGGATGTCGGCAGCAACAGCCTGATGGATGCCAGCGCCACCGGCCGCAACGCGCGCGGGGGCCTGCTCACGCTTGACACCGATGGCAATGTCCGGCTGCGCGGCAATCTGCAGATGCTGGCGGGCGCCACTGCGGCAATGACCTCGACAGCGGCCGGCGCGCAAGGCGGGGATATCGACATCAATGTGGGCGTGGGCGACACGTTGCAGGTTGATGGCCGTTATGTCGGGGTGGTGCGCGGCCGGGTCAGCGTGGCCAATCCGGGGGTTGCGGCGCGCGGCGGCAGCTTTGATCTCAATTCGGCCGGCACCGTCTCGTTCGGCGGGCTGGGCCTGTTCGTGGATGGCACCGCCGATTTCGGCACCACGCCGGTGCAGGGCGGCGATGCGGTGGCCGGTGCGCTCACGGTCACGCTCACTGGCGGCTCGCTGGTCACCACCAATTTCGATCTCAACGCCTATGCCGAAGCCGGCACCAACCCGGCCGGCACCGGCGGCGCGGCCACGGGCGGCACGGCACGGCTGGATGTGCGCGCCGGCGCCACGGCCACGATCAATGGCCGGGTGACCCTGGATGCCATGGCCTTTGCCGGCGATGGCGCCAGCGGCGGTGCTGGCAGTGGCGGCACGGTTGCGCTGCTGTCGGCCGGCAGCACCACCGTCAACAACGGGGCGTTGCCGTCCTTCCTCATTTCAGCCGCCGGCTTTGGCGGCAGCGGCACCAGCGCCAATGGCGGCACCGGCACCGGTGGCACCGCAACGATGGACGTGGCCGCGGCCGGCAGCCTTACGGTGACCGGGCCGACAACCAGCCTGATCGGCCCGGATGCGGGCGGCTTTGGCGGCAACGGCGCAGTGAACGGCGGCAATGGCGGCCATGGCATTGCCGGCACCGCGCAACTGCTCAACGCCGGCACGGTTACCCTGCCGGGCAGCCTTGATATTTCGGCCATCGGCGATGGTGGCAACGGCGGGGCGCTGGGCGGATCGGGCAGCGGCGGCATCGCGCGCCTGGTCAACAGCGGCACGGTCACGGTGCCGGGCGCGGTGCGCCTGGAAGCCAACGCCGTGGCCGGCAGCGGCAGCGAAAGCGGCGATACCACCGGCGGTGTCGCCAGCGTGTCCCTCACTGGCGGCCTGGTTGACATCAATGGCAGCCTGACGCTGGACGGCAATGCCGGGGTAACGCCGTCGCCGTTGCGCGGCGATGGCACCGGCGGCAGCTTGAGCGTTGATGTGCAGGGCGGCACGCTGGATGTGGCCGGCAACCTTGCGATGACGGCCGAAGGCGGCGGCACGGTTGGGCGCGGCGGCACGCTAGCCATCAATGCCCTGGGGTCCGTTCTGGTGGGGGGCAGCATCAGCACCGCCGCCAACGTGTTCACCGAAGTGACCGTGGCGGGCACCCAGTCCCAGGCTGGGCGCGTCGATGTGACGGTCGGGCCGGCCGGCGTGCTGCGGGCGCTGGGTGGGTTTTCGGCCAACCTGCTGTCGCTGGTCGGGCAACCGGCCTTTGCCCTGACGGCGCGGGGCGGCACCTTCGCCCTGTCCTCGGCCGGCACGGTCGAGATTGGCGGCACCGGCCTGTCGGCCGATGGCGGTGCCCAATATATCCCGTCCGGTTTCCAGGGCGGTTCGTCCGTCGGTGGCGATCTTGCCATCGATGTGACCGGCGGCAGTTTCACCAGTGCGGGCGTGGCCTTGACGGCCGGCGCCGGTGGGGGCGGCAACACGGGCGGCACCGGCGGCAACGCCACCGGCGGCCGCGCCAGCGTCACGGTGGCCGCTGGCGCCACCGCCACCATCAATGGCCAGTTGCGGCTGGAAACCGGTGCGGGCGCCGGATCGGGCCTGGTGGGCGGCACGGCCATTGCCGGCACCAGCCAGTTGCTGGTGGGCGGCACGGCCAGCGTCAACGCCGGCACCAACCCGGTGCAATTGCTGGCCAATGCGATCGGCGGCGCCGGATCGTCGGGCAATGGTGGCGCGGCCACGGGCGGCACCGTGCTGATGGAAAAGCGCGGCAGCACCGGCAGTCTGACCTTCAGTGGCGCCGGGGCATTCAATCTCACCCTCAACGCCAATGCCAGCGGCGGCGCCGGCGGCGGCAGCGGCAGTGGCGGCCTTGGCACCGGCGGCACCGCGCAGGTGCTGAACGACAATATCCTGTCTGTCGCCCAATCGCTCAGCCTGTTGGCCAGCGGCACCGGCGGCACTGCCGGCACCGCCGATCTGATCGGCAATGGCCGTGGCGGCATGGCCACCGTCATTTTCAACGCCGGAACGCTGAATGTGGCGTCGGGCGATCTCACTATTGTGGCCGATGGCGGCAACGGCGCGGCGCGCGGCGGCCTGGCGCAGGTGATTTCGGCCGGTGGCAGCCTGCAAGTTGGTGACATCATGGAGGTGCGCGCCGAGGCCAATGGCACGGCGCGGGGCACCAATGATGTGCGGGGCGGCACGGCCGAGGTTCTGCTGTCCGACCCCTCCATCCTGGTGGTGTCGAACCGCCTGTTTGTCGATGCGTCGGCCACGGCCGGCAATGGCAGCGGCAATCCTGGCGGCAGCCTGATCGGCGGCACGGCGCGGTTCGATGCGCGCGGCATCGTGCAGATCGTCAACGAGCTGCTGCTGGATACGACCAGCATCGTGAACGGCGACGGCGGCACCAGCCAGGGCGGCAACAACATCCTCAACATTCTGGGCGGCCAGTTTGAAACCCGCGATGTGAACATGGTGGCGCCCGGCTTTGGCGGCAGCCGCACCGGCGTGGCCGGCAGCCAGGGCGTTGGCGGCAGCCTGGCCTTCACCGTATCGGGCGGCGCACAGGCCAGCATCACCCGCAGCCTGTTCATGCAGGCCAGCGGCGTTGGCGGGGACGGTTCCGCCCGCGGCGCGGCGGTTGGCGGTTCGTCGATCCTGACCGTGACGGGCGCCGGCACCAGCCTTGGCCTGGATTTCATGAGCATGGAGGCGGACGCCTTTGGCGGCCTGTCCTCCACCGGCGGTGTCGCCGAAATCCGGCTGACGCCCGATGCCAATGGCGTGGGCGGCAGCCTGACCGTGCTGCGCGACATCGATCTGCTCAGCCAGGGCACGGTGGCCAACGGCAGCGGCGGCACCGGCACCGGCGGCACGTCGCGGATCAGCAACAGCCGCGGCCAGCTTGACGTGGGCGATGCCGTCACGCTCAACGCGCGCGGGGTGGGCGGCAGCGGCGCCAGCGGCGGTGACGGGGTGGGCGGCATTGCCGATCTGCGGACCCTGGTGGGCAGCACGCGGATCGCTGGCCAGTTGCAGCTGAATGTCGAAGGCACCGGCGGCGCCGGGTTCACGGCCGGCGGTGGCGATGCGACGGCCGGCTTTGCCAGCCTCTACATCAACAATGGCGGCGAAACGCTGCCGGCCACGGTCACCGTCGGCAGCATCAATGTTCAGGCTAGCGCGCTGGCCGGCAACAGCAACACCACGTCGGGCGGATCGGTGGGGGTTGCCGGCGGCACTGCCGTCGGGGCCGTGGTGGAAATCATCGGCAGCGCCAACACCGCCAGCCTGACCAGTGGCCCGATCGCGATCACGGCCAATGTCAATGGCGGGGCCGGCGGATCGGCCCCGGCCGGCGGCGGCGATGGCGGCACGGCCACCGGCCGCACCATCAACATCGCGATGGTGAGCGGCGCCGGATCGGGCCAGGGCCAGTTTGATCTGGGCGGGATCACCGTGCAGGCCGATGCCCGTGGTGGCATCGGCGGCAATGGCGCCAGCGGCGGGCTGGGCGCGGCGGCCAGCGCCGGCAGTGTGGCGATTTTCAGCCATGGCGGCCAGCTCATCGCTGGCCCGGCGCAACTTTATGCCAATGCAACGGCCGGCGATGGCGGCCAGAATCAGGCCGGCGGGCCGCTGTTGGCCAACGGCGGCGATGCGTTGGGCGGCATCGTGCTGGTGGAAAGCCGCCCCAATCAGAACGGCGGCACCGCCGGCAGCGTCAGCCTGAACAGCCTGATTGCCGAAGCGGGCGCGGTTGGCGGTCTGGGTGGCACCCTGTCAGGCCGGGCCAGCGGCGGCACCATCGGGATCACGGCCCTGCGCCAGACCGCCCGTCCGAACGACACCGACACCGGCCTGATCAGCATCACCGGTTCCACCATCCTGCGGGCCAGTGGCGATGGCCGCGGTTTGCCCGGCGGTGACACATTGCAGGGCGGCCAGGGCAACGGCGGCACCGTGCAGTTGCTGGGTGAAGCCGGGCGCCTGAACCTGACTGGCAGCCTCGACGCGTCGGCCTCGGGCCTTGGCGGCGAAGGCCAGACGGGCGGCAACGCCAATGGCGGCATCATCAATGTGCTGGCCAGCGACGGCGGCCGCATCAATCTTGCCGATGGCAACCAGTTGATCACCGGTGCCCGCGGCGGTGCCGGTGTGGCGCAGGGTGGCAATGGCAGCGGCGGCATCCTGAATTTCGGTGCCACCGACGGCACGATTGCCGTTTCGGGGCTGTTGAGCCTGTTTTCCACCGGGGCCGGCGGCGGCAACACCGGCAGCGGCGTTGGCGGCAACGGCACGGGCGGCTCTGTCACGGTCACGGCCGAAGGCGTGGCCAGTGTTCAGCTTGCCAATACCACCCTTGGTGCCTTTGGCGTGGGCGGTGCGGCGCCGGGCGGCATCGGCGGCACCGGCCAGGGTGGATCGGTGCTGATGCGTGCCGGCGATCTGGCCAGCATCAGCCTGGCCAGCAGTGTGCTGTTCATCGCCAACGGCGATGGCGGCACCGGGCTTTCGGGCGGCAGCGGCCGGGGCGGCTTTGTCACCATGGTGGCGACCGGCACCGGCCAGATCATCGGCGGCGCGGCCGTCGATGCGCTGGATGTCACCGGCACCGGCGGCAGTGGCAGCGATGGCGATGGCGGCGAAGGCCGGGGCGGCAATGCCCAGATCCGGGCCGAAAACGGCGGCGCCATAACCTTGGGTGCCATCACCGGCAGCCGCGCCGATGGCGTGGGCGGCAACGGTGTCGCCGGCGGCAGCGGCTTTGGCGGCACCATCGGCCTGGAAGCCAGCGCGGGTGGGCAGTTGAGCGCCGGTTCGGTGCGGGATTTGACCGCATCGGGGCAGGGCGGCACCGGCTCAAGCGGCAATGGCGGCCTGGGCCAGGGCGGCACGGCCCAATTGCTGGCGTTCAGCGGCGGGGCGTTGACCCTGGTGGCCGGGGCGAGCGACATCGGCATCGGGCTGGTGGCCAGTGGCACCGGCGGCGCCAGTGGCAATGGCAGCGGCGGCGCCGGCCGTGGCGGTGCAGTGGATGTGATTGCCGAAGATGGTGGTGCACGGATCCGGCTGGATGGCCGCAATGCCACGGCCTTGCCGATCCGGCTGCTGGCCAGCGGGCGTGGCGGCCTTGGTGCGATTGGCGGACGCGCCGATGGCGGGCAGGTGCTGGTGCTGGCCGACGGCGATGCCGGCGTGCAGTTCCAGGGTGTGGCCGATCTGTCGGCCCAGGTGGTGGCCGGGGATGGCAGCGATGGCGCCGGTGGCGAGGCGCTTGCCGGCCGCGTCGATCTGCAATTGGGCAATGGACAGGCGGTTTCCAGCCTTGCCACCGAGACATTGCAGATCAGCACGTCGGCCTTTGGCGGCAGCGGCAATGCCGGGGCAGCCGGCGGCCGCGCGCAATCCGGCCAGATCACGCTGACCGCGCAAGGCAGCGGCGGCAGCCTGACCACCGGCAGCATCGGCCTGTTCAACGATGCCAATGGCGGGCGCGGCGGCGATGCCGGCGTGGCGGCTGTTGGCGGCACTGGCGGCCGCGCCCAAACCGGCCGCATTGAAGTGGAAGCCACCGCCACTGGCGGCGCTGGCCCAGCGATCACCACCGGCACGATCACCGCGCAGATGCAGGCCAATGGCGGCGACGGCGGCACTGGCGGCAGCGGCAATGGTGGCAATGGCGGTTCGGCCGTTGGTGGCAGCGTTCGGGTCGCCAGCCAGGGCGCGCGCGTGCAGGTGGCACATGGCCAGGCTGTGGCGCTGCAGCTGGATCTGACCGGCCGCGGTGGCAGCGGCGGTGCCAGCAGTTTTGGCTTTGGCAATGGCGGCAATGCCGAGGCTGGAACCCTTGACCTGGTTTCGGAAAGCGACGCCGGCAATCGCGGCCTGTTGCAACTGGGCGGCATCGGTTTTTCCGGCAACGGCTTTGGCGGCGCCGGCCAGTTTGGCGGGGCGGGCGAGGGCGGCAACATCACGCTGTTTGCCGGGGCCAGCGATCTGGAGGTTGGCGCCATCGCGGCCCCCCGCCTGAACGGGTCGGGCGGCATTGGCAGCAATGCCGCCGGTGCCGGCTTTGGTGGGCGGCTGGTCATCACCACGGCGGGCAATGGCACGGTGCTGGCCGGCCGGATCAGCGATTTGCAGGCCAACGGCACCGGCGGTGATTATAATGGCATCGCCAACGGCAGCGGCGGCCTGGGCAGCGGCGGCCAGTTGCGCATCGAAACCGCCACCGGCGCGATCGGTGTGGCCGGCATCGACGGCGCAGCGCTGCTGGGGCGGGGCGGCAATGGCGGCGTTGCCGGCACCGCCGGGCAGGGGGTTGGCGGCCTCGCCAACATCGCCACCACCGGCACTGGCAGCATATCCGTGGTGGCCGATGGCGGCCTGACCGGCATCGACATCATGGCCGATGGCACCGGCGGCAATGCCGATGGCACGGCCGGCGCCACCGGCACCGGCGGGATCATCACCGTCACCGCCGGCAGTGGCGGCAGCATCCAGATCGACGGCCGTGCCGCCAATGGCAATCCCATTCGCCTGGCCGCGCGCGGCAGCGGCGGCGAGGGTGTTGATGGGGGCATCGGCTATGGCGGCCGGGTGCTGGCCACCGCCAGCAGCGGCGGCGGCCTCACCCTGTTGGGCAATGCCACGCTTGATGCCAGCGCCCAGGGCGGCCAATCCGGCCGCAATGGCATCGAAGGCAATGGCGGCAGTGCCTATGCCGGACGCCTGGCGGTGCAGATCGATGATGGCACCGCCGGCACCAGCCTCACCACCGGGCAACTGGCGCTGCTGAACCTTTCCACGGCCAGCGCCGGCAGCGGCACCGGCCGCCAGGGCGGCACCGCCGATGGCAATGCCAACATCTTCAGCGGCAGTGGCGTCTTCATCGGCTCCACCAGCAACTTGGGCACGCTCACCACCGGCAATGTCTCGGTGGTGCTCAACAGTGCGGGCGGCGATGGCGGCGCCAGCGGGCCTGCCAATGGCGGACGCGGCGGCAATGCGCTGGCCGGCAGCCTGTATGTCGGCACTGGGTCGTCCGATCCGGGCGGCACGCTGGGCGGCACCATCACGCTGGGCCGATTGAACGTGCAGGCGGTTGGCCAGGGCGGCGCTGGTGGCAATGGCAATGCGGCCGATGGCAATGGCGGTGCGGGCGGTCATGGCTTTGGCGGCACCGTCACCGTGCAGGCCAGGGGCGGCACCGTGCGCGTGGCCCCCAATTTGTCGGGCGACCCGGCGATCAGTGTGGCTGGCACCGGATTGGGCGGGCAGGGCGGCTCCGGCCTGCTTGCCGGCAGCGGCGGCGATGGCACCGGCGCGGTGGTCGTGCTCGGCACGACGGCCAATGCCCAGGCCGGTGGCCAGGGTGGCCGGCTGGAAACCGGCGGGCAGGATATCGTGGCCGACGGTGTGGGCGGCAATGGCGGCACCGGCGGTGGCGGCTTTGCCGGCCGGGTGCGCTTCGTCAGCCTGGAGGGCAGCAGCCAGGTCAACGGCACGATCGGCTACTCGCAAGAGGCCCGCGGCGGTTTGGGCACGGCCGGTGCGGGCGGTGATGCCATCGGCGATGAATTGGTTTTGCAGGGCAATATCAATGTTACGGGTGCGGCCGGTTTCGTCGCCAGTGCCATTGCCGGCCAGGGTGCGGGCAATGGCGGCAACGCCTTTGGCACCGATGCGACCTTCAGCGGCGGGCTCATGCTTGCCGGTGGGGTCAATCTGGTTGGCGAAAGCCGCGGCGGTGAAGGCGGTTTGCGCGGCGGCAACGCCACCGGGTCCGAGCTGAGAATCGACGCCGGAACCGGGCAGAACCTGGGCATCGGGCAAGCGGCCAGCTTTGCGCTGGCCGTGCGTGCCGGCGATGGTGCCTCCGGCGGCAACGCCAGCGGTGCGCGGGCGACGATCACGGCTGCAGCCAGTTCGGCGATCAGCCTGGCGCCCCTGTCGCTCACGCTGGCGGCGCAGGGCGGCAATGGCGGCCTGGTGGCGGCGGCTGGCCCGGTCACGGCTGGCAATGCCAGCGGCGGCCTGTTCACTCTGTCTGTCGCCGGCAGCTTCGGCATCACCGGCGCGGCCAATATCGATCTGTCCAACCGCGGCGGTGACTGGCTGGGCACCGTGGCGGGCAGCGGCGGCAACGCCATTGGTGGTGTGGCCAGTCTCATTGGCCTGGATGCCGGCGCTGCTGGCGGCCAGGTGCAGGTGGCTGGCGCGTTCAACCTGTCGGCCGCGATGCTGGGCGGCAGCGTGACGGCCAATGGCAATGGTCAGGGCGGCAATGCCACTGGTGCCCGGGTTGATCTCAACACGTCCGGCCAATCGGCCTTCCGCTTTGGCAATCGGGTCAATCTGGATCTCGCGGTGCAAGCCGGTGACGGTTTTGGCGGTATTGGCGGGACGGCCATTGGCGCCGATGTGAACGCCGCTGTCAGCGGCCTGATCGACATCGCCGCCCCCGGTCTTGCCATCGCGGCGGGGGTCAACGGCGGGCGCGGCACCACCGGGGGCGCAGCCACGGGTGCGACGGTGGATCTGTTGATGCCAGGCGGCACGCTGGCCGTGGCCGGTGACAGCAATTTCAACCTGGCGGCAAATGGCGGGGCCGGCACCACAGGGGCCGGCGGCAATGCCAACGGCGCCGTGCTCAACATCCTCACCCGTGTTGGCGGGCCGACGGCGACCGATGGCAACCTCAGCCTGTCGGCAACCGGCAATGTGCTGGTGCGCGCCAATGCCGGCGGTGGTTCGGGCTTTGGCAATGCCGCGGGCGGCAACGCCAGCGGCGCGCGCGTTGCCATCGGATCGACCGATCATGGCGGCAGCGTGACCCTGGGTGCCCTCGAACTGGAAGCCAGCAGTTTTGGCGGCCCAGCAGGCAGCGGCAGCGGCAATGGCGGCAGCGCCAGCGGCGGGCAGGTGCTGTTGGGCATGCAGGGCCTGAACCCGTCGGCTGCAGCCGGCCAGTTCAGCCTGGCCAGCGCCGATGTGGACGCTGACGCCACCGGCGGGCGCGCCGGCGCTGGCGGGGCCAATGGCGCTGCCACGGCGGGCCGCATCGAACTTCTGATGAACGGGGCCGATGGCACGGTTGCGGGCGGCCTGATCTTCAGCGCCGATGCCGTGGCCGGCAATGCCGCGACGGGCAGCGCTGGGGTCGGCACGGGTGGCCTGGTGCGCCTTAACGCCGGCGCCGCCAACGGCATGGCCGGGCAACTGGCCGTGGCGGGCACCGTGCAGGCGACGGCTGATGGACAGTCCAGCGGCGGCCCGGGCACCGCCGGCCAGATCGAACTGCTCGCCAGTGGTGCGGCCGAACTGCGCCTTGCCACGGTGCAGGCACAGGCCGTGGGCGCCGCCGGCAGCGCCACCGGGGCCAGCGTGATTGCCGCCACGCCGGGCGCGCTTGTCGCCATCACCGGCAATGCCAGCCTGACAACGGCTGGTGCCCTTGCCGTCAATGATGGCGGGGAGATCACGGCGGGCGGCACGCTGACGCTGTCGGGCACGGCCGGCGTTGCCGATCGCACGGCGGGCGCCACCGGTTCGACCGGCAATGTCAATGCCGCCAGCCTGGTGATCAACAGCGGCGGCGCGGTGCAACTGCGCACCGGCACGGCCGGCAGCAATGATGTGACCATCGCGGCCGGCACCGGCAGCGCGATCACCCTTTTGAACGTTGCGGCGCAGCGTGATCTGCGGCTGTCGGGCGCCAGCATCGATTTTGGCAGCCTGCGCGCCGGCCGGACGGCGGTGTTGAACGGCAGTGGCGCGATCAGCGGCGGCGGCATCAGTGCCGGCGGCCGCATGGCGATCCGCACGGCCGGCACCGTGACGCTGGGCCCGCTGGATGCCGGCATCGTCAATCCGGTGGCCACGAATGGCGCCGGCAGCCTGCATGTCGAAGGCCTGGCGGGGGTTGCCTTGCAGGGCGTGCGCGGCACCGGCGATGTCGCCTTGATCAGCCAGGGGCCGATCAGCGCGACTACGCTGGAATTTGGCGGCAACGGCCATGTTCTGGCCGATGGCCCGGTCAACATCGGCGCAGTGGCAGCGGTGCCGACGGGGGCCACCCTGGTCGCCGGGGCCAGTCTGCGCAGCCTGATCGGCTTTGCGGCCGATGGCAGCATTTCCTATGCCGGCTTGCCCGGCCCGGGCGCGGCCCAGCCCGCCGCGGCCGCCGGCCCGATCAGCCTGGGCAGCGTGACCGGCGGCAGCCTCACCATCTCCACCAGTGGCCAGCTTGGCATCGCCGGCGGCGTCAATGCCGATGGTCTTGTCACCCTGTGGGCCGGCAGTGGCCAGCTGGGTGCGCTGCGTTCGGCCGGATCGATCCGGGTGTTGACCAGCGGGAATCTGGCGGTTGGGGCGGTCACGGCAGATGACCGTCTCAGCCTGATTGCCGGCGGCACGCTGACAGCCGGCGATGTTTCGGCCCGGCGGGTTGCCGGTGCCGATGCCTATCTCGCCGGCACGGATGTGACCGTGGGGGCCGTCAGCGCCCAGGGCGATATCGGCGTGGTGGCCAGCGGCGCGCTGGCCAGCGGCACGCTCAGCAGCGGGCGCGATCTGGTGTTGCTGTCGGGCGGGACGATCACCACCGGTGCCATCGCCACGCCCACCACCGGGCGCACCCGCTTTGGCCCGGCCGGAGAGGCCAGCCTGATCACCCTGTCGGGCTTTGTGCCGAATTATTCGGCGCTGTTTGCTGCGCCCACGGCGGCGCTGGCCGGGTTGATTGCGGTGAACGGGCCGCTGTCCACCGGCTTGCTGAATGTGGCCACCAGCGGGCAATTCCGGGCACGCGATGGCATCACGCTGGCGCAGGGCGGCACCATCACGTCCAACAGCGTCGATATTGGCGCGGTCACCAGCCTTGGTTTCCTCACCATCGGGGCGTTCACCGATCTCGCGCTGGGCGATATCAACGTCAATTCCACCCTCAGCCTGTCAACCACCGGCAGCATTTCGGCCGGCACGGTGGCGGTGGGCGGCACCCTGTCCCTGGATGCGCGCCGCAACGGCACCACTGGCGGCAACATCACCCTGGGCAGTGTGCGCGCCACCGATGATATCCGCCTGCGGGCCGATGGCGGCATCACGGCCACCAGCCTTTCGGCGGCGGATTCGGTGTTCCTGACCGCCGGCGGCGCGATCAGCACCGGGGCCATCGATGCCGGCACGGTGAACCCGGCCAATGGCGCTGCCGGTGTGCTGTTTGCCTCTTCGCCCGGCGTGATCACCACCGGGAACATCAATGTGTCGGGCAGTGCCACCCTGTCGGGCACGCTGGGGGTCACCACCGGCAATGTGGTGGCGCCGGGCGGCATCGTGCTGCTCGACACGGGCGGCATCACCACCGGCGCGCTCAGCACTTCGGCCAACGGCTTCATCTACATCGCGGCGCACGACATGCTGCCGCAGATCACGTTTGATCAGGCTGGCAACCCGCAGTTTGCAGCCCTGCTGGCCAGCACCCCGGTGCGCCTGATCGGCGACATCGCCATCAACGGAGCGGCGAGCACCGGCCGGTTCATCGCGGCGGCCACCGGCGGTTTTGCCGCCCAGGCCATCACCGCCCCCACCAGCGTGCTGGTCAACGTGGCCGGCAACGCTGCCTTTGCCGGGACTGTGCAGAGCAACGACGTGGCGGTGCGATCGTCCAACATCGCCATCGCCAATGGCGTGACCATCGGCGGCACCAGCGCCAGCAATGTGACCCTGACGGCCGATACCGCCGCCACGGCCGCCGCGCTGGGCGGCACGGGCAGCACGGCGGCGGGCACATACAGCCTTTCAAACGCCGAATTCGGCGCCTTGCGGGCCAGCAATATCGCCGTTCGCATCACCAGCGGCGGCATGACGGTGGACACGCTGGCCCTGCCGGCGGCCAATGTCACCCTGGCCAGCAGCGGCAATCTGCGGGTGAACGGCGCGATGACCATGGCCCAGGCCGGCAGCAGCAGCCGGCTTGCCTTGCAGTCGGGCGGCCGGATCGAGGTGGTGCGCGGCAGTGGCAGTGTGCAGCTGGGCAGCGATGCCGACAATCCGGCCGGCATCCTGGCCCTGACCGCACCGCGCGTGTGGGTGGCCGATGCCGCCACGCTGGATGCGCTCGCCGCCGGCAGCCTGACCGGCGAGGCGCGGGACACGGCGTTGAATGCGGTGCCCGGCACACCGACGGGCAGCAGCCTTGCCGCCGGCACCATCGCGGTGGCGATCACCAGCGCCTATCTGCAGCAGAATGGCGGCACCGATCAGCTGCGCGCCGGCTTTACCGCCAGCAACCTGACGATTGCCGGTGGCGGCGATTCGCAAAGCCAGACCAGCGGCCAGCTGGATGTGGTGATCAACGGCCGCATCCGGCGCAGCGACGGCACGTTCGCCACCAATGGTGACACGCGCGAGCTGGTGCAGTTCACGCCTGGCACATCGATCCTGACGGCCAATTCGGCCGTGAACGGCTGCATCCTTGGCGGCATCTGCCCCGGCCTGCTGCCGGAAGCCACCGACCAGCCGGTGTTGACCATCGTCAACAATGTCGAGGCGTTGACCCCGGAAGAGGAACAGCAGCGCGAGGAGGCCCAGGAGGCTGCCGAGAAGCTGCCGATCGTGCTGTTGCAGCGGTTGATCGACTTCAGCCCGCTGTTCAGCGATCCGGACTCGACCGATCCGGTGACCAGCGGTGGCAACCCGTCGTTGTGGATGGACCCGATGCCGACCGGCATCCGCCGTCCGGGAGGGCTGAAATGATGCGCCGTATTGCCATGCTGGCGCTGTTGGCGCTGACCTTGCCGCGACCGGCCCTGGCCGAAAGTCTGGCCCTGGCCGACAGTTTCCGCATCGGCAATGCCGGCGTGTTGTGCACGGCCCAGGTGCAGGTGGCGGATCCGGCCCTCAAGGGCTTGTTTGATCGCGGCTATCGCATCGTGTGCCGGGATGCGGCGGTGCCGGTGGGCGCGCTGTATGCGCTGCGCGGCGGGGCGCCGGCGTTGCCCGAAGGCTGCCCGGTGCCGGCGGCCGTGGCGGTGGCCGGTCTGTCCGGTGTGATGGCCAGCCGCTGCACCGTCGATGGTCTGGCCCGCGTGCGCTATCAGGTGCAGCGCGGCAAGACCCTGTTTCTGGCCGATGGCCTCGCCGGCTATGGCTCCGCGCTGGAACTGGGGCTGAAGAGCCTGGTGGCCGACGCGCCGGTGGTCGGCGCGGTGGAGGTGGCCGCCACCGAAGCCGGGGACCCGGCGGCCTTTGCCCGCATCCAGGCCGGCAGCCTGGAGCCGGGACAGGCCTTGGCCGAGGCCTATTTGCGCAACAATGCGGCAAGTTTTGCCGAATCCGCGGAGTTTTTCGACCTGCTGGTGGAGCGCAGCCGTCAGGGCGCGGCCGGTTTCACGCGCAGCGCGGAATATCTGGCCAACCAGGGGCTGCAGCAATCCAACCTCAGCCGCTTTGCCGAGGCAGACCGGCTGCTGGCCCGCGCCGTGCAGGTGCTGGATGGCAGTGACCCGGTGGCGAGCCGGCTGGTGCGCAATGCCCTGGCCCAGCACCGGTTGAATCAGCGCCGGCCCGATCAGGCGCTGGCCGCGCTGGACCGGGTTGTGAGCGGCAACATCGGCACCACCGACGTGGCGCGGGTGGGGGCCGGTTATATCGATGTGCCGCTGTCACAGCGGTTGAACACCGATGATGCCGCCATGCGTTCCCTGGGGGCCGGCAGTGCCAGCCTGTCGCCCGAGGAGCGGGCCACCATCCTCGATGGCCAGGCGCTGTATCTGCGCGGGGTGGCCCTGGCCGGCGGCGATGCCACCGGGGCGCAGGCGGCCCTGCAGACAGCGCAGCGTGATCTGGCCCGGGTGCGCGGCGGCCGCGTTTTGTCCATCCTGTGGCTGCGGGCGGCGGTGGCCAGCGAACTGGCCCGGGTCGCCGAATTGAACGGGCAGGCTGGCCCGGCGCTGGCCGCCATGGCCGAAGCGGTGAGCCTGACGGGCGCGCAACTGCCGCAATCGGCGGCGCTGCTGGCCATGCAGGCGCGGCAGGCGGCAATGATGGCGCGGCTGGGCCAGGCAGATGCCGCTGCCGGTGTGTATCGCGCGGTGGTGAAGGCGGCGCCGGAAACACCGGGCGCGGGCCAGGTGCTGGGCCCGTTGCTGCAACCCTGGGTGGCCTTGCTGGCGGCGAGGGGCGATGCCGCGGCAGCTGCCGATGTGTTTGATGCGGCCCAGATCCTGGTGCGGCCCGGCGTGGCGCAGACACAGGCCGTGCTGGCCCGCGAATTGTCGGGCGGCAGCGACGAGGCCGCCGGCCTGTTCCGGCAATCCGTGACGTTGAGCCGTGACCTGGTGCGCACGCAGAGCGATCTGGTGCGCCTGCAGCAGATCGAGGCGCCGACCCCGCTGGAGCAGGAGCAGATTGTCGCTTTTCAGGCCAAGTTGGCCGAACTGGGCCGGGATCAGACCGCCGTGCTGGCACGGCTGGCGGAATTTCCGCGTTATCGCAGCATTTCGGGCGGCAGCGTGACGCTGGCCAGCCTGCAGGGCGCGTTGAAGCCGGATGAAACCTATTTCAAGCTGATGCTGCTGGGGGATGATGCCTATGGCCTGGTGGTGACGCGCGCGGGCGCATCGGTGCACAAGGTGGCGGCCGGCGCGGCACAATTGGGCCAGTTGGTGAAGACCATCCGTGACAGCGTGGTGATCTTTGAAAATGGCCGGCCCACCACCTATCCCTTTGATGCCACCGCCGCCCGCCAGCTTTATGGCCTGTTGATGGGGCCGGCAGACGGGCCGGGCAACCGCGCCGTGCTGGCCAGCCGCCACCTGATCGTGGAACCGGATGGCGCCTTGTTGCAACTGCCGTTCAACCTGCTGGTCACGGCGGATGATGGCATGGCGGCCTATCAGGCGCGGCTGGATGATCCCAATGCCGATGCCTTTGATGCGCGCGGGCTGGCGTGGCTGGGCCGTGATCGCATGGTGTCCACCGCCACCAGCCCCCGGGCGTTCATCGATGTGCGGGCGCTGGCCGGCAGCCGGGCGGCCAACGCCTATCTGGGTCTGGGCGAGAACGCCGTGCCGGATGAGGCAAAGCCGCCGGTGCTGCCGCCGCTGCCACCGCCGGTTCCGCCCGCCAAGGGCAAGGGTGGCAAGGCCGGGGCGACCCGCGGCGTCACCATGGCCATGGCCACGCCGATCCCCGCGATGGCGCCGCCGCCGGCGCCCATTGCCAGCCCGGTGCCGCCGCGCGGCGAATGTGATTGGCCGTTGGCGGAATGGGCGCATCCGATTTCATCGGCCGAATTGACGCTGGCGGCTGATCTGTTGAAGGCCGGTGGTTCGGCAGTGAGCACCGAGGCCGGGTTCACCGACACCGGCATGATGGCGCGCAATGATCTGAAATCCTATCGCGTGCTGCATTTCGCCACCCACGGGCTGGTGACGGCGCCGCGCCCGGAATGCCCGGCGCGCCCGGCCCTGCTGACCAGCTTTGGCGGGGCGGGCACCGATGGGTTGCTGAGCTTCCGGGAGATTTTCGACCTGTCGCTGGATGCCGACACCATCATTCTTTCGGCCTGTGATACCGCCGGGGCCGCCACGGCTTCGGCCACGCGCGAAGCCGGGATCACCACCGGGGGCAATTTTGCGCTGGATGGCCTGGTGCGCGCCTTTGTCGGGGCCGGGGCGCGGGCGGTGGTGGCCAGCCATTGGCCGGTGCCCGATGCCTTTGACGCCACGCGCACCCTGATCACCGGCCTGTTTGCCGATGCCGGCCGGATCAGCGTGGGCGAAGCACTGCGCCAGTCGCAGGTGCGGATGATGGACACGGCCGAAACCTCCCACCCCTATTATTGGTCGGGCTTTGCCATCATCGGCGATGCGGCCAAGCCGTTGATGAGCATGCCGGGCAAGCCGGCGACCGGACGCTGATCGGCAGTGGCCGGCCGCATCGCCACCTTGCAGCGGGCGGTGGCCACGGCAGGCGGGCTGCGGCTGGCGGTGACGCTGGCGATCCTGGTGCTGGCGGTGCTGGTGGCGCGCTTCAGCTGGAACCTGCCCTTTGCCCTGGCGGCCGAGCGCGGCCTGTATGACGTGCGGGTGGATCTGAATGCGCCGCGGGTGGATCAGGATCCGCGCGTGGTGCTGGTGGTGTTCACCGAGGAGACGTTGAC
>CAZAWH010000010.1:0-37391 GCA_964488775.1 uncultured Sandarakinorhabdus sp.
TCACCGCCGTCTCGCGCTATCCCAACAATGATTCGGCGCTGATCATGGAAAAGGTCGCGGTCGATCTTGGCCGCTGGGTCAGCCATTGCCGCGAGGTGCTGGGCTATCGGCGGGTGGTGCTGGCCGGCTGGTCCGGCGGCGGCAGCCTCGCGCTCTTCTATCAGGCCGAGGCCTGCGACCCCCAGGTGACGCACACCCCGGCTGGCGAGCCCTTCCCGCTGGCCGAGGCGAAGCTGCCGCCGGTCGATGGCATCATGCTGCTCGCCGCCCATGTCAGCCGCGCGCAGACCTTGACCGAATGGCTGGATGCTTCGGTGACCGGCGAGCAGGAACCGGTGCGCGATCGCCGGTGGAATCTTTATGATCCCGCCTGTCCGCAACCGGCCTATCCGGCCGATTTCCTTGCCGAATATGCCGCGCGCCAGGTCGCCCGTTCCAACCGCATCACCGCCTGGGCGCTGGACAATCTGGCCGACCTCAAGGCCCGCGAAGGCCCGCACGCCGAACGCGCCTTCATCGTGCACGGCACCATGGCGGCGCCCTGCTGGCTGGATCCGGCGGTGGACGCCAATGATCGCGTCCCCGGCCGCTGCTATCTGGGCGATCCGCGGCTGATCAACGATTCGCCCGGCGGGCTGGGCCGCTTCACCACCCTGCGCTCATGGCTGTCGCAATGGAGCCTGTTGTCCAACGCCTGTTCGCTGAAGGTTGGCCACCGCATCCGGGTGCCGGTGCTGGTGGTGGGCAACACCGCCGATGATGCCTGCACGCCCAGCCACACGCGGCGTCTGTTCGATTGCGTGGCCAACGCCGCCGCGCGGGAATTGCACGAAGTGCCCGGCGCCACCCATTATTACGCCTTCCAGCCCGACCATCTGAAACAGGCGGCCGGCATCGTCACCGGCTGGCTGGACCGGCAGGGCCTGGCCTGAACGGGGCCCGGCGGCAGCGCCGGGCCCCTTCAGCTGCGGTCAGGCCGCAACCACCGGCTGACGCCGGCGGGCCATCAGGCCAACCAGGCCAAAGCCGCCGATCATCATCATCCACGCCGCCGGCTCGGGCACGGCCGACAGCGAGACATTGTCGATCACCGCGCCGAACGGCCCGTCGCTCTGGCCCAGGAACTGCAGATTCTGGGCATCCGACACCGCAACAAAGGTGAAGAAGCGCCGGGTCCAGCCCATGTTGGTCACGCTGTTGGCGCCGGTCACGTCGACGCTGAATCCCGTCACCTGCGCGCCCGAGGTGGTGGTGGTCAGCTGATAGGTCGCCGGGCCGTTGAGCGGGTTGCCGGCCAGATCAAAACCGACGCGATAGGTCTGACCGATGGTCAGCCCGGTCAGACGCTGGATCAACTGGCCGCGGTCGGTGGAGGCCAGTTCCACCGAACGGTTGCCGTCCGACGCCGCCCACAGGCTGCCGACCCAGTCGACGCCCAGCGGGCCAACATCCCAGCCGGTGATGGCATCGTTGGGCGCGTTCAGCTCGTCCGCAGGCGCGCCGGTGAAATTGCCGAGTTCGAAACTGCCGTTGACGATCGTTGCCGCCCCGGCAGGCTGGCTGGCCAGGGCAATCAGCCCGGCCAGGATGATCCTGGACATCATAAGCTACTCCACACATACAAGGGGCGAGGGTCCCCCGCAGTGCAGCAGCAAGTCTCGTGCCAGTTGCACAAGCGCATGAAAATCAATGAAATTAAGGTCTTGTTAGGTCGCCGAATGTCAACCAGGCCTAACAGTCGGCCCCGCCCAAATGGTTACAGAAATCTTGCAACAACATCCCGGTAACTTCTGGAAACCTTTACTTGTGTTCCGCTACCCAAGATCAAGAAACATTCACCATTGGTGTGGGGTTTGACACTTTTGATGTTATCAAGATTGACAATTGTTGAACGGTGGATGCGCTGGAATTTTTTCGGGTCCAGCCGCCGTTCCAGATCCTTCATCGTCTCGCGCAGCACCAGCGTCTGATCGGCGGTATAGATGCACATATAATCGCCGGCGGCATCGATGCGTTCGATGTCGGCCACGTCCACCCGGAAAATCTGGCCGCGATCCTTGATGTTGATGATCTTCTCATAACGGCTGGCCTGCGCCGCCTCGCCCAGATCCTCGGGCAGCGCCTCGGGTGCCACTTCCGACAATATCTCCTTCAACCGCTCCGCGCCGGCCATGCCCTGTTTCTCGGCCAGGCGCTGGCGCACCCGTTCGATGGTCGCGGCCAGCCGGTCTTCCTCCACCGGCTTCAACAGATAATCCACCGCCTCGGCCTCGAACGCCTTCAACGCGTGCTGGGTGAAGGCGGTGACAAACACGAACAGCGGCGGTTCGATGTCAGCGAGGCCAGCCACCACCTGGAACCCGTCAAACCCCGGCATCTGGATGTCCAGAAACACCAGATCGGGCTTGTGGCTGCGCACGGCGCGGATCGCCTCGCGCCCGTTGGCGCAGCGTTCGATGATCTCGATATCCTCGAACGCCTGCAGCCGCAGTTCCAGGCCCTGGATGGCCAGCGGTTCGTCATCAACCAATATGGTGCGAATGGGCATGGATCACATCTGGTTGCTGAGTTGCGGCGCGGCAACCGGATTTGCGACGAGTGGAGGCTTTGCGGCGAGGGGCGACGTTGCCGCCAGCGGCACTTGCGCATCGGTCTGATACGGCATGTCGATCAACACGATCAGGCCATGGGGTTCATTGTCGGCCAGTTCAAAGCGGTGATCGGCGCCATAGCTTTGCACCAGCCGCTCGCGGATATTGGCCAGGCCGACGCCGGTGCCCGATGGCGCGGTTTCGGATGGCGCACAGCCCAGGCCCGGCCCGGTGTCGGCAATGGTGATCACCAGCCGGTCGCCCATGCGCCGCGCGTCCACCAATATGTCCGCCCCGTCTTCCGATGGGGTGACGGCATATTTGATGGCATTCTCGATGATCGGTTGCAGCAACAGGCTGGGCAGCCGCGCCTCCATCACGTCGGGCGCGATGTCGAACCGGGTGCGCAGCCGGCTTTCAAAGCGCGTGCGCTCGATGTCCAGATACAGCTTCAGTGCCTCCGCCTCCTGCGCCACCGTGGCCAGGCCCTCGCGCTCCCCCACCAGGCTGTAACGCAGGAAACTGGCCAGCCGCGACAGCATGGCATTGGCGCGGTCGGTCTGTTTCAGCAGCACCAGGGTGGAAATGCTGTTCAGCGTGTTGAACAGGAAATGCGGGTTCAACTGGTAACGCAGCATGGCCAGCTGGGCATTGTTGGCCTGCGCCGCCATGGTGAGCATGCGTTCCGACTGTTCGGCCAGCAGCAGATAATAGTTGATGCCGTAATAAAGCCCGGTCCACGCGCCCAGCACCGAAAAATCCAGCAGGATGGCGCCCAGAAACTCGATGCCCCGGGGCTGCCAGCCGGGTTGATAGAAGGTGGCGTGCGCCCACACCTCCAGCACCGAAAACAGCGCGGCGGCCGACACCAGCAGCAGGGCGGTCACCGTCCAGGTCACGATCGGCTTCATCGCGATCAACCGGCGATAGGCCGCGGCCAGCAGCAGGGTGATCGAACAACCGGTGGCGGTGACGATGATCGCCGGCAACACAAAGGCCAGCCCCATGGAGTTGGCCAGCCCCGACAAGGCCCTGAGCAGCAGATAGGCAAGCCAGCCGCCGCCCTGCAACATCCAGAAGGCGCGGTTCTTGTCGTGGAAAAATCCGTGGCGCACGCGGGGTTCAACCATCCCCGCCACCATAACCGCTGAACGCCGAAGTGCCAAATCAGCGGATTTCAGACCCGATGTTCCGCCCCACTGGCCAGCGCCGGCCGGCCCCGTTAGGCTGCTGCCCATGGGCCTGTCCGCTGCACAACTTGTCGCCTGCCTCGATGCGCTGGCCGGCGATCATCCGCCAATTGCCGCGGCGATCGCCGCCCATGGCTATCCCGAACCGCGCCAGCGCGCCCGCGGCGCCGGCACCATGATGCGGGCCATCGTCGCCCAGCAGGTCAGCACCAAGGCCGCCGCCAGCATCTGGAACCGGCTGGAGGCGGCGTGCGGCGGCAACATGGATGATCTGGCTGCGGTTGCCGCAACGCCGTTCGATGTGCTGCGCTCGGCCGGCCTGTCCGGGCAAAAGGCCAGCTATGTCCACGCGCTGGCCGAAGCGGTGGCTTCGGGCCATATCGATTTCGCTGCCCTGCCGCCCGATGATGAGGACGCGATCGCGCTCCTCTCCTCCATCAAGGGCATCGGCCGCTGGTCGGCCGAGATCTACCTGCTGTTTGCGGAAGGCCGGCCCGATATCTTCCCCGCCGGCGATCTGGCGCTGCAGGTGCAGCTGGGCCGGCTGTTGGGGGAGGAAGCGCGGCCGACCGAAAAACGCGCCCGCGCCCTCGCTGAACCGATGCGCCCGCACCGGGGCGCACTGTCGATCTTCCTCTGGCACAACTACAATATTGTCGCCCTCTGATTGGGCCCTCTGATAAGGCGGGCGCATGATCCGCATCACCGATGTCACTTCGCCGGCCAACCCGGTGCTGAAAAGCCTGAAGGCGCTGGCCGAAAAAAAGGGCCGGCGCGCGCAAGGCCTGTTCCTCGCCGAAGGCCTGCGCGTCTGCACCGAGGCGCTGGCCGCCGGCCATGTGCCCAATACGCTGGTGTTCACGGCCGAAGCCGAGCAGCACCCCCTCACCGTCGCGCTGATCCGCGCCACCTCTGAGGCCCGGCGCACATCCCTGCGCGTCACCCCCGACCTGATGCAGCGGCTGACGGGGAAGGACAATGCCGCCGGCGTCGCCGCCGCCTATGAAATCCCCTCGACCGATCTCGACCGGATCGATCGCAGCACGGCAAAGCTGTGGCTGGTGGCCGAGAATCTGAAAGACCCCGGCAATTTCGGCACCATGCTGCGCACCTGCGATGCGACCGGGGCCGGCGGGGTGATCCTGCTCGACAACAGCTGCGACCCGTTCAGCGTGGAGGCGGTGCGCGCCAGCATGGGCGCGCTGTTCAGCCGCCAGGTCGCACGCGCCAGCGCCCGCGAATTCTTCCAGTGGCTGCGCCAAGGGCCGGCGCAACTGGTGGGCGCGGCGCTGGAGGGGCGGACGGTGGATTATCGCCAGCACCGCTATCAGGCGCCCTGTTTCCTGTTCATGGGCAACGAACAGTCCGGCCTGCCCGCCGACCATGCCGCCCAGTGCGACGCCCTGGTCAAGCTGCCGATGCGGGGCACCGCCGACAGCCTGAACGTCGCGGTCTGCGCCGGCGTGCTGCTCTATCACGCGCTCGAGCAACTGGGTGGCTGACCCGGATCCTCCCCCTCTGGGGGAGGTGCCCGCAGGGCGGAGGGGGCAGCGCCCGTCCCGCCAGCGCCGCCCATTTGCGCTTCAATGCAGGGTCATGATCTCGTCCACACTGCGCCATTGGCTGGGGCCCAGCAGGCCGCGGTGGGCCACCCGCACCGAATGGATGGTGGCTTCCACCTCGCGCTTCCAATGATCGAGAAAGCGTTTCAGCTCCGGAAACTGCGGGGCCAGATCATAAAGCTGCCAGCTGAACTGCTGCAGCAATTTCGGGTGATCGGGCCGCCAATAGGCGATGTCCACCATCGCCAGGCTGTATCCCTGCAGCTGCCGTTCCAGATCGGTCATGGCTCCTCCTCCTTATGGATGAGGCCATGATTTCCCGGTTGATTGATGCCGTCAATGGGGTAAATAACGGAAATTGCAGCAGAATTTGTCAGCAGCCGGTGGCGGTGAGTGCTACGCCACCCGCCAGTGCTGCAACCCGTCCTCACCCAGATGCACGCGGCCGGCATCGCCGATCGGGCTCGTCTCCAGGCTCAGGAACGGCGTCACTTCGGCCAGATCCAGCTTGCCGAACACGCGGGCGCCGGCGGCCGTGCGGCCCACCACGCTGCCGTGGCTGGGCTGGCCTTCCCGGCCAAACACGATGCTGTAACTCTCCACCACCGCCGCGCCCTCGAACCCGCCATCAAAGCGCGGCACGTCGCCCCGCAGCTCCTCGGCTGCATCCTGCACATCGCGGTTCAGCATCAGCCAGGCCGGCTCGGCCGGGCGGCACCCGATCACCAGCGCATGATGCTTGGTGACATAACCGCCCTGGCCATAAAGCAGCGCCTGATCCGCCGGCCGCGCCCTCAGCGAATGCACCATCGCGCAGGCCGAATGCAGCATGTAGCAGTTCAGCCCGGCCCCCGCGAAGCTGAGCCCACCCATCACCGACAGCGGCACATCGGCGCCCAGCCCCAACGTGCGCCGCGCCATCTTGGGCACGGTCGGGAAACAGCTGTACAGCTCCACCCGGTCAAAGCCGTTCGGGGCAATCCGCATCGCCTGGCCCAGCACGGCATCCTGGGCACAGCTGTGCACATATTGGTCGCGCTTCAGATAATCCATATGCTCGCCAGCGCTGGCCCCGCCATGGACATGGATGATGCGATCCTCGGGAATGCCGGCCGCGCGCGCTGCCGCCAGCGTCGTCATCAGCACCGCCGCCCCGGCGTTCACATTGTTGTTGGCCACCATCCGCTTGGTATAGGGCCAGCAGATCATGCGGTTGTCATCCGCCACACGGGTGATCGCGTCGGCCGAAAAGGCCTTGCGGCCCCAGGCGTTGGGGTTGGCCGCCGCCGCCGCGCTGATCCGTTCATAGGCCGCGCCGCTTTCGGCCAGGGCCTCGGCTGGCGAAAGCCCCCAGGCCGCCACCGTGGCATTTTCATACAGTGGATAGATGTGGATCGGCTGGAACACGCCATGCCGCATGCCCAGCTCGGTCACATGCTCTGACGGGATGATCGGATTTTCCGGCACCTTGGCCGGCGGCGTCCACGGCAGCTGGATGCCGGCGGCCTTGGCCTTGGCCACGGCATTCTGCGCCTCCGCTCCAGTCACCACCGCCACCACGCTGTTGCCGTTCATGATCCTGAGCGCGGCCTCGTGGATCTTCGTCGTCGGCGTCTCCCCGCCCACGATGCCATAGACGGCGCGCGGGCACACGATGCCCAGCCGCTCGGCCAGCCGCGCTGCCACCCGGTCGTAACGCCAGCTCACCAGGTTGATCACATCCAGGCTGTCGATCCGTGCCAGAAACCCGCCGCCAGCGTCCGCATCGGCCGCCCGCACCGCCGCCTCCATCAGGGCCAACGGCTCCAGCGCCGCCGCCGGATCGGCCGGCCGGTCCAACACCTCGCCCACCCCGATGATCACCGGCGTGCGGTCCGCTGGCAGCGACATGGCAATTCTCCCTTTTGCTGGCCCCGTGATACTGAAGGTCGCAAAGCCCGGCCACCCCTGCTAATATCGCGGGGTGACGACGCAGCCCGCCCCCGATTGGACCATCCCCCAGGATTGGGCCCATTATACCGCCACCGATCACCGCGTGTGGGATCATCTGTTCGATCGGCAGACGCGCCTGCTGCCCGGCCGTGTCGCGCCCGAATTCCTCGATGGCCTGAAACGCCTTGATCTCACCCGCCCCGGCGTGCCCGATTTCGCCCGCCTGAATGATCAGCTGATGGCGCTCACCGGCTGGCAGGTGGTGGCCGTGCCCGGCCTGGTGCCCGATGCGGTGTTCTTCGATCATCTCGCCAACCGCCGCTTCCCGGCCGGCAATTTCATCCGCCGCCCCGATCAGCTCGACTATCTGCAAGAGCCTGACGTGTTCCACGACGTGTTCGGCCACGTCCCCCTGCTCGCCCACCCGGCCTTCGCCGATTACATGCAGGCCTATGGCCAGGGCGGCCTCCGGGCGCTGGAATATGATGCCATCGCCCGCCTGTCCCGTCTCTATTGGTACACGGTCGAATTCGGCCTGATCCGGTCGGAAACCGGCCTCGCCATCTATGGCGCCGGCATCGTCTCCAGCCACGGCGAAACCCATTTCGCCCTCCACAGCCCCAGCCCCAACCGCCTGGGCTGGCGCCTGGAACGCGTGCTGCAAACCCCCTATCGCATCGACGATTTCCAGCAGAATTATTTCGTCATCGACAGTTTCGACCAGCTGCTCAAGGTCACGCTCGAAACCGATTTCGGCCCGCTGTATGAGCGGCTGGCCGATGCCGCCGATATCCCCATCGCCACCATCCTGCCCGATGATCCCGTCTTCACCCACGGAGACCAAAGCCACATCGCCACCGCCCGCCAACCGGCCTGCCACCACCCCAACTGATTGACGGCACCGCCCCAACCCGGCAATCCGGGCCCATGATTGAAAACAGCAGCGATTGGGGCCCCACCTCCCACAGCTTCATCTCGCAGCGCCTGCGCCTGCACTATTGCGATTGGGGCAACCCCACCGCGCCGCCCCTGCTGCTGCTCCACGGCGGCCGCGATCACGCCCGCAGCTGGGATTGGGTCGCCCGCGAACTGAAAGACGATTGGCACATCATCGCCCCCGATTGGCGCGGCCATGGCGACAGCGCCTGGGCCCCCGATGGGGACTATAACACCCACGCCTATGTCTATGATCTCGCCCAGCTCATCCACCAGCTGAAACTGGCGCCCGTCACCATCGTCGCCCACTCCATGGGCGGCAACATCGCCCTGCGCTACACCGGGCTCTACCCCGATCACGTCAGGAAACTCGTCGCCATCGAAGGCCTCGGCCCGTCCCCCAAGATGCTCGCCGAACGCCAGAAAACCGATTTCGCCACCCGCGAACGCCAATGGATCGACGCCAAACGCGCCGCCGCCGCCCGCCAACCCAAACGCTACCCCACCCTCGAAGACGCCTTCGCCCGCATGCATCAGGAAAACAGCTTCCTCAGCGAAGAGCAGGCCCGCCACCTCACCATCCACGGCACCCACCGCAACGAAGACGGCAGCTACAGCTGGAAATTCGACAATTACCTCCACCTGCCCTGGGCCCACGACATGGCCCCCGACCAGGTCGCCGAGCTCTGGACCCGCATCACCTGCCCCACCCTCCTGATGTACGGCGAAAAAAGCTGGGCCTCCAACCCAGTGGACGACGGCCGCATCGCCCACTTCAGCACCGCCCGCGTGGTGACCTTCGAAAACGCCGGCCACTGGCTCCACCACGACCAGTTCGAGCGGTTCATGGCGGAACTGCGGGCGTTTTTGTAAGCGTCGGGTTTTAGCGAAGGGAAAGAAGCGGCCTCCGGCGGGCAGGGGCGAGGCCCCTGCACCCGATTCGTGTTGGGGCGGGCTGGGCGGCAGGAGTGCGCCCCTTTTCGGTAGTTAGTGTTCCCTCAACTTCTATCCAAAAGCGGGGCTGTGCTGTGGCAAATGTCCATTGATGATTTGCCTCTAGAGTGATCATAATCTCGAGGGGTGAGAGCTAGTTCGAATGGAAATTTCAGCGCTTTTGCTGAGTCGATTATATTCCGTAGTCAATCATGCGCTTGTCTGATAGGGACAAGGGCTGTTGACCTAACTTATCACTCCTGATCTCCAGCAACAATGTTCCTTACGTTCTCCATAGAGTTGATGACAATGGTCTCAGGTCTACCCAAATGGAGATACGATATTGTACTGGAGATAGCTAGAGCACTGTGAATTTCGCGCTCAATTTTTTCTTTTGGGAAGCCCCACTTGGCCATCTCAACTTGAACGTTCGCGAATGGATCAGGGCCGCTTACGTCTACAAGCATTTGCAACTCAGTAATTGCTTTGACTGACCAGTTGTCAGGCACCAAACCCTTTCCTTCAAGATGATATAGAATGTCAGTCAACGCCTGACGCCTCAGCATGCCTGACACCACTTCAAGCCAAGTTATCGAGCGTCCAAGCTTATTGAGCGCAGCAGGTATGAACTCTGACACACGATAAATGAGTCTCGCTGCAAATATGGCTGCATGTGTCGCATGAAGTGGAAAGACAGTGCCGATCACAGAACGCGTTCCGAGCATGAGGAAGCCATTGGCGACAGTCGCATGATTGCGATCCGCAGCGTGAGTGTCGCAAGCGCTTAACAAGACGATTGGCGGAGGGCGGGTGATTTCTCCGCGCAGGTCCCAAACATTGACTGCTTCGTCTCCAAGCCAAAGAACACCCGGCTCGTCATTTCGGTGCGAGCCATGTCCATCGAATACCATCAGCATGCCCCGAAAGGCATTGATGTTGTCCACCATCTCTTTGCGCGTCTTGACCCTAGCGAACTTGATTTTGATTTTATCGTGCCAGAGTTTACCAAAATGGCTGAAGGCCAGTTGGAACTGCTTAGCTAGCGCATCCTGTTCTTCGAGGCCGCTAATTACCAAAATTTCCTCGAACGCATCTGGAGCAACAAATATTGGCTCCTTCATCCCGACACTATCGATGAACAGATTCCCAGGTGTTACCGGAACTCGAGAAACGTTGTATCGGAGTCCAAGAGGGATACCTCTGACGTCGAGCCATTCGATGTGAAAATCTGCAATGATCCTCACGCCGTCTGAGGAGCGGTCCAGAATCTCGAAAAACTCGTCAGGGAAACCATTCGCGATGGCCTTTTGAACAGCTCTGAATAGCTCTGCGCGTTTCCGAAGCTGAGGCCGGTCAGCACGATAGTGCTGAGCAAAGTTGCGCACGATACTTCTTGTACGGTTCATTCGATTTGGAAGGCGTATGACAGCGCCGATTTCCGACGCAGCGAGGCAAGAGACCGCCTCCGTGCCCAAATTCATTTCCAACTGCCTGATCCGCATGATTGGGTTTACGACTGGCTCGGCCCCCGCCTTCAGCTCTTCTATGGGTATCCCGATCATCGCCTTTATCTGAGCGGGGGTGGTCATATCGAAGCTATAGCTGTCCTGCTTCTCAATCATGCGCAAAGTAAGCATCATGTTCCTGCGGGTTGCTGGGTCGATGCCCGCACGAGGGGAAAAGACAGATTTCAGATCGTAGGTTGAAGGCAGGTAAAGATTCAAATCGGGAGTGCGAGGAAACAACCGATTTGCCTCGCTTGGTGGATTTACCTTTCTTTCGTCTAGCACGGAGTTACAGGTCTGAACGATTTGTGTGACGTGTGCAGCTTCATCGCCGTGCCGCTTGAACGGACCTTCAACAAGTGAACCAAACCCGCAAATGCCGAGAGCGGCAAGGTTTGGAAGGATCGTGCCATGCCCGCCAAGTTTGTAGCGAAGCACGCGCTCATCAGGGAATTTCCAAGCTTCTATTGCTGCTTTCGCTTCAGCAACGCCCTCGAGATTCGGGTGTTTGCCTAGCTCGTCGCAAACCTCAAGAAATCGGCTTCTCAATGTATCGAATGATAGCTTATCGTAGGGAATGTGGCCTTCGTCTTTTGCTACAACGGTCACTGGACCAGGGCTTTGGTCTAGCCACTCTTGATAATCAGCGACCTTTTCGGACTCAGCGAGGATAATAACCGTAAAGGGCATTTCGATTGGGGCGGGCTTGAACTTAATGGCACGAGGTGATTGACCGCGCCATTCTATCGGAAGCTGCCCAGCAATCCTTCTCCCAATCCGGCTTGGTAGTGACGCCGGCGTCAGCTCAAAAATGTCAGTGGGGAATGTATGCACGAATCGCAGAAATCTGCTGTTTTTGCATAAGGATATGGAAAAGCCCTGAAAAGGGCTTGCCTCTTTGGGCGTCCAGTCGGGAACACTCAACAAGAACCGAACTTTCGGATCAACGGGTAACGAGAGGTCAGCCATTCAATTGATATGGCTTAAGTGCTTATTTGAAACAAATCTTATCGTTCCTAAAAAGCGAGGGCATTTGGTGGGTGGCGCTTCTGCTTTCACAACGCGCTCGCTTAATACCCGACCGTCTGCAAACGGCCCAAATCCCCGCCACCAAGCCCACCCAAAAACAACCGGGTGCAGGGGCCGCGCCCCTGCCCGCCGGAGGCCTCCTCACTTCCCCTTCAACCCACCCCCCCACGCCGCCAGGAACGTCGCCGCCGCCGCCCGCACTTCGCGGCGGCCTTCGGCCAGATCGCCGGCGCTGGTCATGCCCATCAGGTGGCGGTCCACCACGCCGGCGCGGCACAGGCCGCTGAATTGCTGGGCGGCGAGGGTGGGGTCGCCGGGTTTCAGGGTGCCGGCGGCCATTTGCCCGGCGAGCCAGGCGGCAAAGCGGGCCATGCCGGGGCCGGGGCCGCGTTCGAACATGGCGCGGCCCAGGGCGGGCACGCGGGCGGCTTCGCCCATCACCAGGCGGTGCAGTTCGGTGATCGGTTCGGACATGATGGTGTCCATGATGGCGTCGCCCATGCGGATCAGGGCGGCTTCGACGCTGGGGGCGCTGTCCAGATCGACGGTCAGGGCGCTGCCATAATCGGCGACCACGGTGTCCACCACTGCTTCGAACAGGGCGAGTTTTGAGGGGAAGAGGTTCCACAGGGTGGTCTTGCTGCCGCCCACGGCGGCCGCGATGGCGTTCATCGATGTGCCGCCATAGCCGTGGGTGAAGAACAGGCGCTGGGCCGCGGCGATATAGGCCTGGCGGCGCGCGTCGGCGGCGCTGGCCGGGCCGGGGGAGTCGCCTGCGGCGTGCCCTGCGGCATCCGGGCCTGTACCGGTCGGTATCATTTCGCTTGACGGCGCACTGGCCACGGTTCAAACCCTCCTTGTACTGACCAGTATCGCCCGAGTCGCCCGTGCATCGCAAGCCTTTCCTGATCCTGCCTCCCCTGATTCCGTTGCTGGCGCTGGCGGCCTGTGCGGTGCCGCCCCGGCTTGGCCCGGCGCCAGTGCTGGGCAATCCGGCGGCGCTGGCCAGTGCGCAAAGCCTGGCCGGCCAGCCGCGGCGCGATTGGCCGGCGGCCGATTGGTGGCAGGCCTGGGGCGATCCGCAATTGCCCGCCCTGATTGCCGAGGCGTTGGCCGGCAATCCCGACATGGCGCTGGCCGCCAGCCGGCTGGCCGCCGCCGATGCCGCCGCCCGCCAAAGCCGCGCCGGCCTGTTGCCCAGCCTGACCGGCAATGCCAGTGCGGGCGGGCAGCAATTGTCCCGCAATCTGGGGATTCCGCCGCAGTTCGTGCCGCCGGGCGTGCTGGAATCGGGTCTGGTCAATCTGCAGGCCGGCTGGAATTTCGATCTGTGGGGCCAGGGCCGGGCCGCCTTGCGCGCTGCCCGGCGCGAGGCCGATGCCGTGGCGGTGGAACAGGCGCAGGCGCGGCTGTTGCTGGCGGCCAGCGTGGCGGCGGCCTATGCCGATCTGGCCGCCGCGCTGGATCGCGAAGGCGTGACCCGTGATGCGCTGGCCATCCGCCAGCAGACGCTGGATCTCACCGCCGGGCGGGTGGCCGCCGGGCTGGACAATGATGGCGCCCGCGCCCAGGCCGCCAGCCGGCTGGCGCTGGCCCGCGCCGATGCCAGTGCCGCGGCGCAGGCGGTGCGGGTGGCGCGGCACCGGCTGGCGCTGTTGCTGGGCGCTGGCCCGGATCGCGGCCTGGCCATTGCCGCCCCGGCGATCCGGCCGCTGCCGCCCGGCCTGCCCGATGGCGTGGGCGTTGATCTGGTGGCGCGGCGGCCCGATATCGTTGCCGCCCGCTTGCGGGCCGAAGCCGCCGGCGCACGGGAGAGCGCGGCGCGCCGGGCCTTCCTGCCCAATCTGTCGTTGAACGCCACCGTGGGGCAGCAGAGCCTGGGCTTCAGCAACCTTGCCAGCGCCAACAGTTTTTATGCGCAGTTCGGCCCGGCGCTCAGCCTGCCGATCCTGGATGGCGGCCGCCGTGCCGCCGAAGCGCGCGGCGCGCGGGCCGCCCGGCTGGCGGCGGCGGCCAGCCATGATGCCGCCATCCTGCGCGCCTTGAACGAAGTGGCCGATGCCGCTGGCGCCGTGCTGGCGCTGGGCGAACAGCAGGATGCCGCCGCCGCCGCCCTGCGTGAGGCCGAAGCCGCGCGGCGGGTGGCGGCCCTGCGCTATCAGGCCGGGCTGTCGAACCAGCTGGCCGTGCTGATCGCCGATGATGCCGTGGTCGGGGCCCGCCGGGCGCTGGCCGATGTGACCGCTTATCGCCTTGCTGCCGATGTCGCGCTGGTGCGCGCCCTGGGCGGCGGCTTTCGTGACAAGGACCGTGGCTGATGCCCGACATGGACACCGTGGTGGAAACCGCCAGCAACCCCAAACGCTCTCGTGCGCTGCGCCTGCTGGCCGGCGGCGTGATCATTGCCGGCCTGGGCGGCGGCCTGTGGTGGGCGATGTTCGAACGCGGCCGGGTGGAAACCGACAATGCCTATGTGGGCGGTGACACCGCGCAGGTGACGCCGCAATTGCCCGGCACCGTGGCCCGCGTGCTGGTGGGCGGCACCCAGGCCGTCAACGCCGGCGATGTGCTGGTGGTGCTGGATGATGCCGATGCCCGCATCGCCGTGGCCCAGGCCGAAGCCGCGTTGGCCCAGGCGCAGCAACGCTTCACCCAGGCCAGCGCGGTGGCCGATGCCGCTCGCGCCCGCGCCGCCGGCCGCCAGGCCGATGTGGCCGCCGCCCGCAGCCGGCTGGCCGAGGCGGATGCCATGCTGGCCCGGGCCCGCGGCGATTATGAACGGCGCCAGCAACTGGCCGGCAGCGGGGCGGTTTCGGCCGAGGAACTGGCCGCGGCGCGCAGCGCGCTGGCCGCCGCCACCGCCGCCCAGAGTGCCGCCACCAACGCCGTGACCGCCGCCACCGATGGCGCCCGTGCCGCCACCGGTGACGCGGCTGCCGCCACGGCGCTGGTCAATAATGTCACGATTGGCAGCGCGCCCGACGTGCGGGCGGCCCAGGCGGCGCTGGATCGCGCCCGGCTGGATCTGGCCCGCACCGTCATCCGCGCGCCGATCGCCGGCATTGTCACCAACCGGAATGTGCAGGTTGGTCAACGGGTTGCGGGCGGTACGCCGTTGATGACGCTGGTGCCCACCACCGGCCTGTTCGTGGATGCCAATTTCAAGGAAAGCCAGCTGAAAACCATCAGAACCGGCCAACCCGTTGAATTGAAATCAGATCTTTACGGCGGCGAGGTGGTTTACCACGGCCGGGTGACCGGCATGGCCGGCGGCACCGGCGCCGCCTTCGCCCTGATCCCGGCCCAGAACGCCACCGGCAACTGGGTCAAGGTGGTGCAGCGCCTGCCGGTGCGCATCGCGCTCGATCCCGCCGAGCTGAAGGCGCATCCGCTGCGGGTCGGCCTGTCGATGACGGCGGTGGTGGATACCCGCGAATGACCCCGGCCGCGCCAACGCCCTTGACCGGCGCCAAGCTGTGGATCGCGGCCATGTCATTGGCATTGGCCAATTTTGTCGTGGTGCTGGATATCACCATCGCCAATGTTTCCATCCCCAGCATCGCCGGCAGCCTGGCTGTTGCCCCGTCGCAGGGCACCTGGGCGGTCACCAGCTATTCGGTGGCCGAAGCAATCTCGGTGCCACTGGCCGGCTGGCTGGCGGCCCGCTTTGGCGTGGTGCGCTGGTTCGGCATCTCCTTGTTCGGCTTCGGGTTTTTCTCGCTGCTGTGCGGTCTCAGCCAAAGTCTGGAGGCGCTGGTGCTGTTCCGCATTGCCCAGGGCTTTGCCGGCGGGCCGATCATGCCGCTGTCCCAGGCGCTGCTGCAGTCGATCTTTCCCAAGGAAAAACAAGGGGCTGCCATCGGCCTGTGGGCCGCGACCACCACGGCGGCGCCAATCTTCGGGCCCATCCTGGGCGGCCTCATCTCCGACAATGTCAGCTGGCACTGGATCTTTTTCATCAACCTGCCGGTGGTTGCCATCTGCCTGTTTGCGGTGGCGCGGCAAATGAAGCCCTTCGAAACGCCGCTCACCCGCCAGCCAATTGATATCATTGGCTTCATCCTGCTGGTGATTGGGGTTGGCGCCTTCCAGATCATGCTGGACACCGGCCGTGAAAAGGATTGGTTCGGTTCGACCGAGATCGTCATCCTCGCCATCGTCGCGGCGGTGGGCACCATCGCGTTCATCATCTGGGAATTGACCGATGATCACCCGATTGTGGACCTGAAAATCTTCCGCCATCGCGGCTTCGCGGCGGCAACATCGGTGATAAGCATCGGGTTTGGCAGCTTTTTTGCCGTGGTGGTGCTCACCCCGCTGTGGCTGCAATCGGTGTTCGGGTACACCGCGACCCAGGCCGGTTACACCGTGGCCTGGATCGGCGTGTTCTCCGTGCTGATCGCGCCGGCGGCGGGCCTGTCGCTCACCCGGATCGATCCGCGCATCACCGTCACCTTCGGGGTTGTCTGGCTCGGCCTGATGGCGGCCTGGCGCACCACCTGGTCCACCGACAGCGATTATCTGCACCTGGTGTGGCCGCATCTGCTGACCGGGATCGGCATGCCGTTCTTTTTCATCGGCTTGTCCAGCCTGGCCATGGCCAGCGTGAAGCCCGAAGAAAGCGTGTCGGCCGCCGGGATCATGAATTTCTGCCGAACCCTGTGCGGGGCGATCGGCGCGGCCATCGCCACCAGCCAATGGGATGGCGAATCCCGCCAGGTGCGCGCGGCCATGGCCGAAGGCATGAACGGCGTCGATGCCGCCCTGGCCCGACTGCAGGCCGCCGGCCTCAGCGCCGATCAAGCCCGCGCCTCGCTAGACCGGATATTGGAGGTGCAGGCCGCCACGTTGGCCAATCTCCACATCTATGCCGGCACGGCCGTGCTGTTCTTTGCGGCGGCCGCGCTGGTGTGGTTGATCCCCAAGGTGAACATCAGCGGCCCGATGGGCGGCGGCCATTGAGCCATTGCCGACGGCGCGCAAGCACAAACCCTTGATCGCCAGCCGCAATCGCCGGGGCGACTGCACCCAAACCGCTTCAATCCGCCATTGCGATCGAATTCCGGCTCGGCACCGGCGCGACCTGGGCAAAGATCGGCAATTCATTTGCAGATTCGGTCTGTGATGGAACGAAATTCGACACGGTGACGCCCACCAGCCGAATGCCCTTTTCGGTTGGCAGCACCGTGTTGATCAGTTTGAGGGCAAGACGAGCCAGCGCCTCCTGCGTGGCAACGGCCGCGGGCTGGCTGCGGCTGCGCGTGATCTGCTGGAAGTCACCATATTTGATCTTGACCGTCACCGTCCGCCCGAACGCCTGCTGCGCCGCACACCAGCGCCAGACATCGTCGGCCATGCGCAACACGCCGGACTGGATGTCGGCAGGGTCGGTCAGATCACGATCAAACGTGGTCTCAGACCCGGACGATTTGCGCGTCCGGTTCGGATCGACCGGGCGGTTGTCCTCGCCGCGCGCGATGGCATGATACCATTGCGCGGCGCTGCCGAAATGATGCTGGAGAAATTCCAGTGACTTGGAACGCAGGTCCGCCCCGGTTTCAATGCCCAGCCGCTTCATCTTCTCCGCCGTGACCGGCCCGACCCCGTGGAAACGGCTGACCGGCAGCGTCTCGACCCAGGCCGGGCCCATATCGGGTGTCACGGCAAACTGGCCGTTGGGCTTGCGATGGTCAGACGCAAGCTTGGCGAGAAACTTGTTGTAGGAGATGCCGGCCGACGCTGTGAGGCCCGTCTCCGCCAGGATGGCCGCCCGTATGTCCTTGGCGGTGAGCCAGGCCGTGGCCAATCCGCGCTTGTTGTTGGTCACATCGAGATAGGCTTCATCGAGCGACAGCGGCTGGATCAGGTCGGTGTAGCGGGCGAATATCGCGTGAATCTGCCGCGACACCTCGCGGTAAACCTCGAACCGCGGTGGCACAAAGACAAGATCCGGGCAGCGTCGCAGCGCCGTCACCGAGGGCAGCGCCGATCGGACTCCAAATTGCCGCGCTTCATAGCTGGCCGCCGCAACCACACCGCGAGCCGCCGCATATCCCACCGCCACCGGGCGCCCGCGCAACGATGGGTCATCGCGCTGCTCCACGGACGCATAAAATGCGTCCATGTCGATATGGATGATCTTGCGGTCGGCGCGGATCATGGCGCCACAATAAGGTCATTGGAACGAAATGGGAACATGAATTGGCTGCGGCGACCACAGCTGGGCCGGAGCCGACAATCCGCTGGCCTGCCGGCAGGTCACGGCTATGCTTGTCGACATGACCAGCAAGGCCGCCCTGTTTCCAGCCGTATCGTTCCTGCGGGTTGCGTCCATCGCTGCCCCGCTGCTGGCCGCTGGCTGCGCGCACCGTCACAACAGCGAGGTCAGGGCCGCGTTCCAGCGCGAACTGGCGTCGCGCCCGAGTGCCACCGAGAGCCTGCGCCAATGGTGCGAAGCGCGCGGCATTGCCCGGCCCGCGCAGATCCGTGCCAGGCGGTTGGCCGGGACTGCGTCACCGCCGGCGGAGCTGTTTGACCGGCTGCGCGTGCCTGCCGATACGGCGCTGGGTTATCGCCAGGTCGAGCTGTCGTGCGGCGGGGCGGTGCTGTCGTCCGCCCAACTCTGGTACGTGCCGGCGCTGCTCACGCCCGCCATGCGCAAGACCCTGGATGAAACCGACACGCCATTTGGCCAGGCCGTTTCGGCCCTGAATTTTTCGCGCGAGCGGATGTCCGAAAGTGTCAAGGCGGATCGCGCCTGTCCTGCCCGCACGATCCTGGTGCACAAGGCCGTGCTGCGCTTGCCGAACGGTGACGGCCTGGCGTTGGTGATCGAGTGCTACACCAGGGCCAATCTCGAGCGGCCCCGCGCCCGGTGATGGCATTGCCTGCCAGCGCCTGGGGCCAGGGCGGCCCCGGCGTCTGTCTGGATATCCAATGCTGGCCGCTTGCGCCCTCGTGTCGCCAGGGACGGAAGGATCAGGACGGCGCGCATATGGCCATCAACCGCGCCATGCTATGGACGGTGCCGGCACGGCAGAACGTCAAGCGACTGGGGACGGCCGGGGAGTAGCGCACATGCGATGGCAAAAGGGTCTCGGTTGGCTGGCGGTCACGGCCGGGGCGGTAGCGCTGCTTTTCGCCGCCGCGCCCTTTGTCTTTGCCGAACTGAACATGGCGGCGGCCCGTTTCGATATCGGCGTGATGCCAGCCCCGGCCAACCCTGCCCAGTTTCAGCCGCTTCCCGGCAAGGCGGCCGGCACGCTGGTCGACGGCCATTGGCGGGTCGAGCAGCTTGCGCCAGACACTTGGGCGATCGGCGAACCGGCCAATGCGCCCGACAATTATGCCTATCTGCTGATCGGCACGCACCGCGCCCTGCTGATCGATGCCGGCGCCACCCGCGATCATGACATCAACCGCGCCATCGCCGGTATCACGGCATTGCCGGTGACTGTCATCCCCACCCATCTGCATCATGATCATGTGAACGGGCTGGGATATTTCCGGAATATTGCGCTTGCCGATCTGCCGGACACAAAGGATCGTGCGGAAGGCGATCAGGTGCAGCTGAGCCGGTACCAATATGGGCGGCCGTCGCCAGTGGCATTCCGAGTCACGACCTGGGTCAAGCCGGGCGCAAGGATTGATCTGGGCGGCCGATCAGTCACCATCCTGTCGACACCGGGCCATACCACCAGCTCGGTTTCAATCTGGGAGCCGGCGGCACGGCGGCTCTACACCGGTGATTTCCTCTATCCGACGACGCTTTATGCGTTTGCGCCCGATTCCAGCCTGTCGACCTATGTGAAGACCCTAGACCGGCTGCTGACCCTGCTGCCGCCCGATACAAGGCTCTATGGCGCCCATTGCTGTCGCAACGATGCCCCGCCGCAAGCGCCGTGGCTTTCGACACATGATCTGAAGGACACGAAAAACGCGATTCAGCGCATCCAGACCAGCGACGCCGAAGCCCGCGGCGTCATCATTCGCCGCTTTCCGGTGAATGATCGGATGACACTGCTGACCCTATACCCGCTCGCCAACCAATGACGGCGGCGGCCCCAGCAGCGAGGAGCGCCGTACCGCAATCATGTTTTTTGGAAATTGGCGCGCCATACCCGACAAAAGTGGGCACTCAAATGATTGGGAAATTTCAGTGCCCCTGCCGGGCCCACAGGCCTTCAGCCCCAAGAGCGCTACCGGTTCGGCATCATGAAACCAGCTGCCAACATATCCGTGCTACCCGTGCCGGCAGCCCCTTCAGATCGCTTTCAGGCAGCCGAGGACTTCACGGCAAGCCATCTGGCCCTCGATCCCGCCCGTGTGAGGGTGTGGCCAGGCAACGCCCGCCGGTACGATCGCCTGAACGCAACCAACTGCCGCGACTTGATCGATTCCATGATCGGTGCTGGCGGCCAGCAGGTGCCGGCCCTACTCCGCCGTGTTGAAGGCGACTCTAACTTCGATTTCGAGGTGATCGCAGGTGTCCGCCGTCACTTCGCGGTGTCGTGGCTGAAGGCCAATGGCTATCCCTACTTGCAGTTTCTCGGCGTGGTCCACGAACTGACCGATGAGCTGGCCTTCTTCACCACCGACCTGGAGAATCGCACGCGAAAGGACGTATCTGATATCGAACGGGCCCGGAGCTATCGCGTCGCACTCGACAGCCATTATCACGGCAATCAATCACGAATGGCCGCAAGGCTGCGCATCTCCAAGGGTTGGCTATCACAGATGCTGACTGTGGCCGACGTGCCGGATACCATCCTCGAAGCTTTCGAGAATGTGGAAAAGGTCTCTCTTGCAGGCCTGTATCCGGTGGCAAGGCTCCTCCACGACCCTGTCACTGCCGGTGCCGTTGCCGAGGAGGCCGCCCGGATTGCAACCGAGAACGGCAACCGATGTTGGGACAAGGCGAAGCCCATTCCGGAACCGGAGGTGATTCGCCGGCTGAAATCTGTCGCAATAGGGAGATCACCATCGCTGCAGCAGAACCCGCCCGCATCATCATCGTTGCCGACACAGTCCATTGGTCTTGAAGTTCAGAGCCCTGATGGCCATTCGATCATAACCGTCATCGACGTAGACGAGCGGGGGATTACATTGCGCCTGCATAATCAGCCAGGCGTGCAGCGCCAGGACGTGCTGGAGGCGGTAGCGAAGGTGATGGAACAGCTGGGCCGGTAGGCCGCCAGATAGAAAGCCCGGATGTTTCCTGTAGGAAACTTCTCGGCTTCCATAGTTCTGGTCTTGACCGGGTGGCCCGGTGATCGGCCTCCCGTCTCCCGGCTATCATCCTAAACTGGAAATTCCAGCCCAAAACGGCCCAGGAAACGGGAAGCAGGTCATGCGTATGTTGGCGCGGGTTCTTGCGGAGCGATTTTCCCGTGGCTTCGATCTTTTCTTCCGACTGAACCTTGGCCAGCCGACGTGTAGATGACCGCGGCGCAGTTGCTTTGCTCGTGCTTGTGTCGTTACGAGGGGATCGAGGACCAGAAATATCGCCATAACGGTCCTTTATTGGCAAGATTGCAGATCATCTTGCCGCCGACTTTCCTGGTTGCGGGTGGTCGGCCCGGGGCCTAGCCTTGGCGAGCCAAGTTGCCTTGTGGGCGGCGGGCTTACGGAGTTTTGCCAGTGCGCCTTGTGGTAATTGCGGCCTTCTTGGCAGCCCTCTCGCCCCGGCCGGTCGACGGCTCCGCCCCGACAGCCGCCGTAATGAACTGCATGGCCGCCGGCCCGGAGGCCGGTACGCCGGCCCTCCTACCCTACAAGTCCGTCGCTGGCCGAACTCTCTTCCTCCATGTTTTTGCGCCCGACAGCACCCGGTATGCCGGGCCGCGACCGGCAATCATCTATTTCCATGGCGGTGGCTGGACCGAGGGGGATGCGACGCGCTTCCACGATCAGGCGCGGCACCTTGCCGGCAAGGGCATGGTGGCCATTTCAGCCGAGTATCGCCTTAAATCGATCGACCAAACGGACCCAAGCGCTGCCCTCGCCGATGCTATCAGTGCGATGCGCCATGTGCGTGCCCATGCTCGGGAACTGCAGATTGATCCGCAACGCATTGCTGCTGGCGGCGGCTCTGCCGGCGGGCAACTGGCGGCCGCTCTGGCAACGACGACGGCATTTTCCGATCCGGGCGACGATCCGAGCCAGTCGCACCGCCCGTCTGCCCTCGTGCTGTTCAACCCGGTCGTTGACAACGGCCCCGGCGGCTTTGGCCATGACCGGGTGGCAAGTTACTGGCAGCGGTTCTCGCCGATCCACAATATCCGGCCAGGCCATCCCCCAACGGTCATTCTTCTGGGCACCAGGGATGAGCTGGTTCCGGTGACCACCGGGGAGGCCTATTGCGACCGAGTGCGTGCGGCAGGGTCGTCATGCCAGTTGCATCTTTATGAGGGTCAGCCGCACGCCTTTTTTGCCTGGCGCCGGTCCCCGCAGCACTATTGCCAGACGCTTGTCGCGACGGATGAATTTCTGGCTGGGCTGGGCTATCTTGAGCCGGAGAGCTGACTGGGCTGGTATCCCGGCAACTCAGGTCGCTCCTCATTGCGTTGCTGCATTGGTAAGCGCATCCAACTTCTCGAAGCCAGACTCGTTGAGTAACTGCAAGGCCCTGTTCTGGAACGCAGTTCGGGGCGGAAGTGTGCCGGTTGTGCGGCAGGATTGCGCAACAAAGTCCCGCATCTCTTTCAGATAATTCTGGTGCAGCACATAGAGCGCCCGCTTGCGGCCGCTCTCGTCGATCAGCGACATTTCCTTCGACGTGCCATTCTCTGCATATTCATTGTTGTACATCTGCCAGATCAGGGCAAACGGCAGATCGAGCCCAATGGCGCTCTGCATGACAAAGCGGCTTTTCATAAATTGCTGCTCGACAGTGAGCGGCTTGCTGCGATCGGCGTGATAGCCATATTCGCCAATGAACACCCTCCGGGTGAACGGCAGACCAGCCTTGGGCCGCATCTGCGCCTCCAGATAGGCAAGCGTCTCGGTCAAGGGCTGGCGGATCGCTTCCAGGTCCGGCTTGGGTGACTGCTTGATCGCTTCATAGCTGGAATAGGAGACAAGATCGACGTCGACAGCCGGCAGCACGCTGTGCGCGACGCTGGGCTGGCCTGCCATCGCCTTGCGGACCAGATTGACCTCAAGATAATGATAAACCTCAACATTCTGGTGCGGAACCTGGGCCTTGGCCGTGTCGATCGCCAGTTGCCGGATCTTCAAGAGGGCGATCATGCCGGTGATGGCGGTGGGCGACGGCACCGCCTCGCGCTTCTGCCGGCCCAGCAGCTGCCAATCCCCTTCCCAATTGCCCAGCATGAACATCTTGCCGGTGCCGGAATAGCGTTTCAGCAACCAGGCGGTGAGGGCATAGATCTCGTCATAGAGCTGGCGCGCCTCGGCCGGGGTGACGCCATCGTGCCAGTCCGCCCCGGTGAAGCTGTGCACCCACGCCTGATAATAGGCGAAGTCCATGTCGAGGACCTGCTGCATCTCGGGCGAGGCCTGGATATAGTCGAGCGTTGTCCGCGCCCTGGCAGCCGCCGCTTCGGTGCCGTAGCGCTTGGCCGTGCCCTTGCCGAACGAGATTTTCAGCAGGTTGGAGCCCAACCCGCGGATCTGCTGCGCCTGTTCGAGCAGACGGCTGCCGGTGCTGAACTGATAATTGCCGCCAATCGCCTGGGTGCCGAGCACATAATTGAAGCCGCGGGCGGCAGCGTCCGGATCGGCGGCGCAGCGGCCGGCCACGGGCGCGGTGGCCGAGGGGCGGCTGGCGCTCTGGGCGTTGACCGGTGCGGCCGCGGCGATCATGGCCGCCAGCACGGCCAAAACGCATGCCGGGGCGGTGTAGGGCAGACTGATCATGCCAATCCTTTCACCCGGCCGGGCGCGGCCCGGCCGGGCAATCCTGATCAGAAGCTGAGGGCGACGCCAAGGTTGAACCGGCGCCCGGCGAGGGCGACATAGTTCACCAGCTGTTCGTATTTGAGATAGCGGAAGGTGCCGGTGTTGGTGAGATTCACGGCATCAACGGTGAAGCGCAGGTTGCGGTTGATCGTGAAGCGCGCAGCGAAATCCAGCTGGCCGCGTGCCGCCTCGATTTCCGGCAGGGCTTCGGGGCGGGCAAAGCCCAGCTGCACGACTTCGCGGCGGGTGAAGGCTGAGCGCCAGTTGTAGGCCAGGCGCAGGTTCAACCGCTTGTCGTCATAGAAGATGGTGGCGTTGTAGGTGTATTTCGACAGGCCACGCCGGCTGATCGGATCGCCTTCCTGATCAAGCAGCTGGCTGTCTTCATCGATATAGGTGAAGTTGCCCGTCACCCCCAGATGCTTGAGCACGCTGGGCAGATAGGTGAAGGCGTGGGCACCGCCCAGTTCGATACCCTTCAGCCGGGTGCCGCCGAAATTCTGGAAGGTGGTGACCGAAAACACCTCGTTGTTGATCTCATAGGGCGCCGGCACCGGATCGCGGAAGATGGTGGAATCGATGTTCTTCATGAACGCCGCCACCGAAAGATAGCTGCCCTTGCCGTAATACCATTCGAACGAGGCATCGAAATTGTTGGAGTGCACTGGCCTCAGGAACGGGTTGCCGCCCACGCCAAAGCCAGCGAAATTCGGATCGACATCCGACCGGGTGAGTTCCAGGCCCGGCGAGATCTGGGTGAGCGCCGGCCGACCCAGCGTGCGCGAATAGGCCAGGCGGGTGATCAGGTTGCGTGACAGGTCGAAGTTGAGGTTGGCGGTGGGCAGCCAGTCGTCATAGCTGTTGGTGAAGGTGACGGTGCTGAAACTGCGCGGCGTGCCGGGATTGAGCAGATAGCCGGACGAGGTCGTATCGGTCTTCACATAGCGCAGGCCAATATTGCCATACATCGGCACGCGGCCAAGCATGGTGCGGAAATTGGCGCGCACATAGGCTGCCAGCGTTTCCTCGGTGACGCGGAAGCGTTCATCGGTCACTTCATAATAGCCCGCGCCCGAAACCGGATCGACGGCGCGGATATCGAACAGATTGTAGAATTTCTGCACCGCGCCGATGTCGCAGCCGGCGGTGGAGCCAAAGGTGAGCGGCAGATTGCCGCCGAAGCGCTTGAGCAGATTGGGATCACCGGCCGTGGTGAGGCAGGAGCTGAGGAAGGTGGAGGTGGCGGCCGCGCCGGCATCGGTGGTGCCGGCCGGGTTGAGTGGGATCGGCCACACGTTCACCGACTGGACGGGATCGCGCACGCCATCGGCACCAGTGAAGAAGGTGCCGCCGCCTTCGTTGGCATTTTCATAGCGGGCGCGTTCAAAGCCGCGCTCGGCCCAGCGGAAGCCGGCTTGGAACGACTTGAAGAAATCCATGTCGGGCGCCCAGGTCAGGTCGAGCCGGGCCGAATCGTCGGTATTCTCGGTATCGGCGGCGTTGCGCTGATACTGGCGGTATCGGTAGCGGGCATAGCTGAGATCGCCGGGGTTGAGCACGACCAGCCCGGATTCGGGCACCACCGAATTGACGCCATAGCCGGACGTGGGGAACGGGCTCTGGTAGAAGGTGACGTTTGGGATCAGATTGTCGCCAAGATTGAAATCCAGGATGTTGTAGAAATCCTGGTTGTTGAAGCGCGCGTTGGTGCCGCCCTGATGCTCGATGCTGGCACTGAGCTGGCCGAAGTTGAGCGTGGTCGCCTTGCCGCGCGAGGTAGCACCCTTGGCATAGACGGTCAGGGTGGAAGTGGGTTTCCATGTCGCTTCGGCGGCATATTGCTGGGAATTGCGGGCAATCTCGTTGATCGACGGCGCCGCGCCAACGCGGGTGGTGAAGCTGGCCAGCCGGCCGGCGGTGAGCACATAGACGGAGCCGAATTCGGGCGTTGTGCCCAATTGTGCAAAGGTCGCCGTGGGGCCGCCGGTGAGATAGCCGGCGCGCGGCACGTTGGAGACGAGGTTCATGTTGGCCCCGGTCGTCCGCTCATCAAGATCGGTCAGCACCGCATCAAAGCGCAGATCGAGGTTCGACGCCGGCTTCCACTGCAGCGTGCCGTTGAAGGATTTTCGGGTATCGTTGCGCACCCGTTCCGACACGCCGAAGGCGCTGGGAATATAATAGACGTCGTTGGCATCGCTGAGCCCATCGCCGTTGGGATCATCAAAGGCATAGCGATAGGGATTGGGCAGCGAACCGCCGCCGGTGAGATTGGGCACGGTGGCGAGCTGGAAATAATTATAGTTCAGGCTGGTCTGGTTGGTGCCAACGCTGGCCGGCGGGTTCACATCGCCGGTCTTGCGCTGCCAGATGCCAGGCGCATCGATCACTTCATTGCCGCCATAGACATGGGCGACGCTGGCGATTTCCTTGTAGCCGGCGTTGACGATCACCCCGAAATCACCCAGCGGCGTATCCAGAAATTTCTTCTGGATGAACAGGTTGCCATCCTGCCGGCTCAGCTTGCCGACCTCGGCATATTTGGCCGTGCCCGAAAGGTTGATGATCAGGTCGCGCTTGCCCTTCAGCGGGGCGCGGGTCTGCAGGTTGATGGTGCCGCCCAGCGTGCCCTCGATCTGATCGGCGGTCAGCGCCTTGAGGATCTCGACACCGGCAAAAAGTTCGGCGGGCAGGTCCTGGAAATTGACACTGCGATCATTGCCGTTGCTCAGATCAACGTCGCCGGTGCCCGATGCCAGCGCGCCGTTGATGGTGACATTGTTTTCCGACAGGCCGCGCACCTGGACCTGGCGCCCTTCGCCATCGTTGCCACGGTTGACCTGGACACCGGTGATGCGCTGCAGCGCTTCGGAAATATTGTCGTTGGCCAGCTGGCCGATGTCTTCGGCGTTGATGACATCCTTGATTTCGGTGGCATCGCGCTTGTCGCCGATGGCGCTTTCGATAGATTGGCGCACGCCGACGACCACGATGGTGTTCTCGGCATCAGCGGTCTCGGCCGGGGTGGCCGCGGGAGGCGTTGCTGGAGTGGACGTGCCGACCGGCGCCGGCGGCGTGGCGGGCTTGGGCGGCGCTTCCTGCGCGACGGCGGCGCAGCCCATTCCCAGGGCGCCGGCAACAAGGGCGAGCCTGGAGCCCGAAGCGAACAGACGCTGCATCATGTGTTTCTCCCCCCAAGCCGTTTCGGCCGTCACGAAATTGTTGTTCTGCGCGAAGGCCGCCGAGCCGCCCGTTTGCCGCACACCGGATGCTGTGGCGCACGTCTCCCACGGTCTTTGCCCCTCGTGACAGACGCTACACCCGGACAATCGCTTTAGTAAAGAAATTTGTTTCATTTAATTTGGCAGGTCGGCGCAGTGCGCCATCGGCGGCGGCCGCGGGTGCACGCAGGCATCGAAACCAAGGCCTTGCGCCCGTTCGTCGGGCCCACCGGGGCCGCGGATTGGCGCTTGACCAGCGCGTCGACATATAAATAAAATGCTTTTTGTAATTAGGCGCGACTCCACGCGCCCCTGGGGGGAGTGACAAGCAATGGCCTGGCCGGTGTCGGCATTCCCCTGCATGGTTGCGCTTGTGGCCCTGGGGCTGCCGTTGCCGGCAGCCACCGCCCAGCCCGTAGACAGTGCGGCCCGCGCGGCCAGCGCCCTGCTGGCCGGCCCGATCAATGCGCGGTTTCCCGCTGCCGGCACCGCCATCCGCAAGGACCTGGCCGCGCCGATCACCGCGCAGCCGGGCTGGGCGATCATGGGCTGGATCAAGCTCGACGCCCTGTCGGCAACTTCGCGCCCAGTGCTCGCCCTGGTGGACGACAAGGGCAACAGCCTTGTCGAACTGGGGCTTGATGGTGGAAGCCTTTATGCTGCCGTGGGCACGGCCCGCACCGCCATCCCGATGCCGGGCAAGGCGGGGGACTGGCATATGGTCAGCCTCGCGCTCGACACGGGCCAGCTGACGCTGCGGGCGGGCGACAAGCAGGCGAACAGCAGGATCGCGGCGCCTGTGCCTGCGCCGGTGGCGATGCTGCTGGCGCCGCGTCTGCCTGGCCAGGGCGTGTTTCGCGGCGCGGTGGCGAATCTGGTGATGTGGCAGGGCGAATCGGCGACGGCGCTGCGCTTTTCCACCAGCCGGCCCGATGAGCAGCTGATCGAGTTTGACAGCGGCAGCCGCACCTGGCCGCTTCAGACAAAGCAGACGGTCGGGCTGACGGCCCCGCAGGACCCGGCGACCTTGCCGGTCAGCCGTGCTGTCGCCGCACTGCCACCCAGCCCGATGACGCCCGCGAACACCGCGCCGCTGTTGGCGGCCGGTGACGGCCGCTGGCGCGTGGGTGGCTGGCAATTCGTGGCAGCACCAGAGGTGAAGGCCGCCCCGGCCACCCTGGCGCAGCCCGGTTTCAATCCCGCCGGCTGGCTGACGGCCGTCGTGCCGGGCACGGTGCTCACCAGCTATGTCGCCAATGGCGTCTATCCCGATCCGGCCCACGGCCTCAATAATCTGCGTGTTCCTGAACGACTTAACAAGCAGGATTATTGGTATCGCACCGAGTTCGAGCGCCCCGTCAGCCCGGGCCGCACCCGGCTTGCATTGGCGTTCGAGGGCATCAACTATGCCGCCGAAATCTGGGTGAACGGCGAACGCCTGGGCGGCACCGAAGGCGCCTTCATCCGCGGCCGCTTCGTACTGCCGGCGCGGTTTCAGTCCGCCAGCCGCCTGGCGGTGGCGGTGCGAGTCGCGCCGCCGCCGCACCCGGATCGCCCGCACGAGGAATCACTGACCGCCGGGCCCGGCCAGAATGGCGGGGCGATGATGATCGACGGACCGACCTTTGGCGCGGCCCAGGGCTGGGACTGGATCCCGAGCGTCAGGGATCGCAACACCGGCATCTGGCAAGACGTGCTGTTGCAGGCGACCGGCGATGCCCGGTTGGGCGATCCGAATGTGACCACGGTGCTGCCCCTGCCGGACAACAGCGTGGCCGAATTGACCATTTCGGTGCCCGTCAGCAACGACGGCGCGATCGAACAGGATGTCGTGGTGGAAGCCCGCGTGGCCGGCGCCATCTTGCGGGAAACGGCCCGCGTCGCGCCGGGGGCGACCAGCAGCGTCCGCTTCACGCCGGCCCGGCATGCGGCGCTGCGCGTGCGCAATCCGCAGCTGTGGTGGCCCAATGGCTATGGTGCGGCGGCGCTGCAGGACCTGGCGGTGGTTGCCAAGGTGGGTGATCTGGTCAGCGACAGTCGGTTGATCCGCTTCGGCATCCGGGAGATCAGCTATGAACTGTCGGCGGTCGACGCGAACGAAGAGTTGCGACGGGTGGCGCTGGCCCCGGCGCGCAGCCCGGGCGAGGCCCTGATCAATGTCGCGCACGAGGGTATCCGCAAGGTGGCGGGCGGCTGGGCGGTGTCACTGGCGCGGGAGCCGGCCGGATCGCCGGCGCTGACCAGCGTGGCCGACACGACACTGGCGCCGCATCTGCTGATCAAGGTGAACGGCGTGCCCATTGCCGTGCGCGGCGGCAACTGGGGGATGGACGATTGGCTGAAGCGCGTCTCGCGCGAGCGCATGGAGCCCTATTTCCGGCTGCACCGCGAAGCCAATGTCAACACCATCCGCAACTGGATGGGGCAGAGCAGCGCGCCGGTGTTCTTTGATCTGGCCGATGAATATGGCCTGCTGGTGCTGAACGATTTCTGGCTGTCGACCCAGGATCACAATGCCGAGCCCGGCGACAGCGCCTTGTTCCTGGCCAATGCGGCCGACAGCATCAGCCGCTTCCAGCACCACGCCTCCATCGCGCTGTGGATCGGCCGCAACGAAGGCGTGCCGCCGCCGGTGCTCAATGCCGGCCTCGACCGGTTGGTGCGCACCCTCGATGGCACGCGCGCCTATCTGCCCAACTCGCGCGAGATCAACATGGCCGGCAGCGGCCCATGGAATTATCAGCCGCCCGAAGCCTATTTCACCCGCATCGGGCGCGGTTTCTCCACCGAGGTCGGCACGCCCTCTTTCCCCACGCTGGAGGCGTTCCAGGCGATGATGCCGGCGGCCGACCAGTGGCCGATGAGCGACAGCTGGGCCTATCACGACTGGCACCAGGGCAAGGCCGGCGATGTTGCCAGCTTCAACAAGGCGATGGCCAATCGGCTGGGCCCGCCGCGCGATCTCGCCGATTTCGAGGCCAAGGCGCAGCTGCTGAATTACGAATCGCACCGCGCCATCTTCGAAGGCATGAACGCCGGCCTGTTCACCCGCAACAGCGGCCGGCTGCTGTGGATGACCCAGCCGGCCTGGCCCAGCACGGCCTGGCAGATTTACAGCCATGATTATGACACGCATGCCGCCTTCTTCGGCGCCAAGAAGGGTTCGGAGCCGCTGCATGTGCAGATCAACCTGCCGGATCGCGCCCTTGCCGTGGTCAACAGCCTGGCCAAGCCGCTTTCCGGTGCAACGCTGAGGGTGCAAACCCTGGCCCTGGACGGCACCAGGCTGGAGGATCGCACCGTTGCCGTGAATGTTGCCGGCCATGCTGTTGCCAGCCTTGGTGCCGCCGTGCCGGACGCGCTGTTCGCCGGAGCGCCCGTGGTGCTTACCCGGCTGGAACTGCGGGCCAGCGACGGCCGGCTGGTCAGCGAGAATTTCTACTGGCTGGCGCAGGATCCCGCCGCCTATCGCGCCCTGGCAGCCATGGCGCCAGCCACGATCGAGGTGACGGCGCGGCGCGTGGCCGATGCCAATGAACAGGTGATCGAGGCCAGGTTGCACAATCCCGGCCGCCAGCCGGCCCTGATGGTCAGGCTGTCCCCGCGGGATGCTGCGGGCAAACGCGTGCTGCCGGCCTATGCAAGCGACAATTATGTGGCGTTGCTGCCCGGCGAAACGCGCACGATCACCATTCGGTCGCCGATGAACGGCCCGGCGGCGCAGAGCATCGCGGTGCAGGGCTGGAATGTCGGGGCAACGGCATCGACGGTGATGCCATGACGGCGCACGCGCCAAAGGGGGACAAGATGGCCGACGCAGTGCTGGCAGGCGTGGAACTGGGGGGCACCAAGTGCGTGTGTGTGCTTGCCACCGCCGATGGCGCCATCCTGGCTCAGGAGCGTGTTGACACCGAAGCGCCCGAGATCACCTTGCCCCGCATCAGGTCGATGCTGCGCGCTTGGTTCGATGCCGGGCATGATATCCGCGGCCTTGGCATCGCTTCGTTCGGGCCGATCCATGTTGACCGCGCTTCGCCGCACTGGGGGCAGATCGGCCAGACCCCAAAGCCGGGCTGGAGCGGCGTTGCCGTTGCACAGGAGTTGAGCGCCGGGCTGGACGTGCCGGTGGCGCTGGACACCGATGTCAATGGCGCTGCCCTGGCCGAGATGCGGTGGGGCGCCGCCGCCGGCCTGGACAATTTCGCCTATGTCACCATCGGCACCGGCGTTGGCGTGGGCCTGATTGTCGGCGGCGCACCGATCAGCGGTTTTGGTCATGCCGAATTGGGCCATATGCGGGTGCCGCGCGTGGCTGGCGATGATTGGCCAGGCTCATGCCCCTATCATGGCGATTGTGTCGAAGGGCTTGCCGCCGGCCCGGCGATCATCCAGCGGTCTGGCATGCGCGCCAGCCTGATTGCGGCCGATGATCCGATCTGGTCGCTGGTGGGCCATGCCATCGCGCAGATGCTGCACAACATCGTGCTCACCGCGACGCCGCGCCAGATTTTTCTGGGTGGCGGTGTGATCACCGCCCAGCCGCAGCTGTTTCCGATCATCCGACGCGGCCTGCATGCCAGCCTGAACGGCTATCTGGTCGCGCGGGAGCTGGAGCGGCTGGAACTCTATGTGGTGCCGCCAGGCCTGGGCACGCTGGCCGGGCCGCTCGGCCCGATCGCGCTGGCGGTGCCGATCGCGCGGCCGCAGCCCAGCCTGGCCGCCGCGCTGGGCTGAAACGCCGTTCAGCCCTCGATCTTCATCAGGGCGGTGCGGTTGGGCAGGAAACGGGTGGCAAAGGGCAGGATGGCGGCGCCAATGGCGGCCGCGTCTTCGGCAAGTTGGGCCCGCCGGATCGGCGCGCGGGCCGGCAGGGTGGCGCCGCGATGGCGCATGTTGATCGCCAACCGGTCGCACACCTGATCAACCAGCGCCGCCGGCAGCCGCCCGCCGATGAAGATGGCATCGGGATCGATGACGGCATTGATCACCATCAGCGGATCCGTCAGCAGATCGGCAGCCTTTTCGATCCAGTCGGCCGCTGCGGCGGCCGCAGCACCGCCCAACTGGTCCAGCGGCCCGGGATCGGCGATGCCGGCTTCGGCAAGATGGCTGGCCAGGCCTGACAGCGAGACAATATCCTGCAGCACCACCGGATTGCGGCGGGTGCGGGCAATCGGCAGGAAGCCCACCTCCCCGCTGCGCCCGGAGGCGCCGGTGACCGAATGGCCATCGATGACGAGGCCACCGCCGAGGCCGGCATTGACCAGCAGATAGAAGAAGGTCTGGGCCACCCGGCCATGGCCGAACTGCAATTCGCCGATGGCGGCCGCGGTCGCATCATTTTCGGTGATGACATCAAGGCCGTGGCTGCCCAGCAGCTGGCGGGGATCGATGCTTTCCCAAATGCCGAAGGCGGCGGGCCGGTTGGGCAGGTCAACTCCGCCGAAATCATCGGGAATGGCAAGGCCGATTCCGGCGATGCGGTTCATGTCAATCTCGCCGCCAGCGCGCATCGCATCGAAATTGCGGCCAACGAAATCGCGCACCTGATCGGGCATGGGGAATTGCACGGGTTCGACAATGCGCAGCCGCAGATCGCCGAGGAAATCAAGCGCCACCAAGGTCATGTGATCGCGGTCGACATTCACGCCGATCGAAAAGGCGCCATCCGGGTTGATGGCCAGCTTCAGCGCCGGCTGCCCGCGTTCCCCCCGGCGGCGGCCAGCTTCGACGATCAGGCCATCGGCAAACAGCTTGCGCGCGATGTTGGTGATCGATGGCGGGGTCAGCCCGGTGATCTCCGCCAGTTCCACCTTGGTCACCGGCGCGTTGAGGCGGATCGCCTGCAAGGTGACGCGCAGATTGTGCGAGCTGCCGCGTTCGAGGTTGGTGCCCGACAGGCCGTTGCTGAGCAGATTGACCCGGTCGCGCGCCGAAATACCAACTGCTGACGGTTGGCGATCGGTTGTCGTCATCGCGCGATCATCTCCATCTGGCAGCCGCCTTCTGTCGTCCAGCTTAGGCGCTCCGCCGCGCCAGCGCAATTTGCGCCCGGCAACTGGCTGGCCGGGCAAGATTACTGGCCGTGCGGCGGGCTGGAGTTGGCACCGGTGCCCTTGTTCCCGTTGCCCAGATCGGTTTCCGTGCCATCGCGCAGCCAGCGCGTGGGGAAGTCGCCCGGTTTCGAACCGTTGCGGTTGCGCAGCACCGAGCCTTCGTCCATCCGCTGGGTAAAGGTGACGCTGGAGCGGCCCTGATCGGGGTCAAGCCCCGCGAACAGATCGGCGCGCATCTTGCGGATCACCGGGCGCAGCGCCGGATCGGCGATCAGGTTGTGCATCTCCTTGGGATCGGCCTTGAGGTCATAAAGTTCCTCGGTGTCCCACACGCCGTGATACTGGATATATTTGTAACGATCGCCGCGCAGCGCGAAGGTGGTGGGTGTCTGCGGGTAATTATATTCCCAATAATATTCGTAATTGAGCGCGGTGCGCCAGGGCGTGCTCGGGCTGCGGCCCATCAGGAGATCGGCATAGCTCATACCGTCAAAGTGCACGCCGGCAGGGGGCTGGGCGCCAGCCAGGGCCAGAAAGGTCGGTGCCAGATCGATGTTGGCGACAATTTCGTTCACCACCCGCCCCTTGGGGATGCCGCCACCAAAGGCGATCAGCGGCACGCGCATCGATTCCTCATAGGCGCTGCGCTTGTCGATCATGCCATGTTCGCCAAACAGGAAGCCATTGTCGCCCATCATCACGACGATGGTGTTGTCGAGCATGCCCTTTTTCTTCAGCGCGGCGAGGATGGCGCCGATGCCATCGTCAACCGCCATCAGGGTGCGGTTGTAGCGCAGCTTGTAATCGGTGACGTCGAGGGTGGAGTGATAGGGAAACTCGACCCCGTGCCAGCTGTTGCGCTGATCCTTCGTCCAGCGCGGCTTGCCGTCATAATTCTCCGGCGTGTCGGCCATGCTGGCCGGCAGTTTCACATCATCACGGCTCAGGCTGTTGCGGTGGCGTTCGGCCGGAATGAAATCGGCGTGCACGGCCTTGTGGCTGAGATAGAGGAAGAAGGGCTTGTCGCCGGTCTGGCTGTTGAGCCAGGCCAGCGCATGGTTGTTGAGCTCATCCGTGATATAGCCCTGCCGTTCGACCCGCTGGCCATCGATGTTGAGCGTGTGGCGCGGGCCGCCCTTGCCATCATCGGGCAGATATTCGCCCTGACCACGGAAGCTGATCCAGCGATCAAAGCCGGGCTGGGGATCATCGCTGTGCCCGCCCATGTGCCACTTGCCCATGAAGGCGGTGCGATAGCCGGCTGCCTGCAGCGCCATCGGGAAGAAGAAGGTGCCCGGCCGGAACTTGATGTTGTTATCGGCGATGCCGTGGTTGTGCATATATTGCCCGGTCAGGATGGAGGCTCGGCTGGGGCTGCACAGCGCCGTGGTGACAAAGGCGTTGGGGAAATGCACGCCTTCGCGCGCCATGCGATCCATGTTGGGCGTGCGAAGCGCGGGGTCGAGAAAACCCATCGCATCATAGCGCTGGTCATCATTCAGGATGAAGATGAAGTTGGGCGGGCGGCGCGGCGCCTCGGCCGGCTTGGCTGGTGCAGCCTTCGCCGTTTGTTGGGCCGCCACGGCGCCCATTGGGCCAGCGGCCGCAACCAGCAGCGCCAGCACCAGGGCAGAGCCGCGCAGAAAGCCTGTCTTGATCATGGCATCCTCATCTTCATGTCTATCCGGCTGCCGCCGTGCGGGCGGTTGATCATGGCGCCGGCGGCCCCGCCTGTGCAACCAGCAGGCAGGCCCCCGGCCCCAGGGTGATGGTGGCATCCGCATCGGCCAGCCACACCGTGAACGCCGGCAAGGGCTGGCCATCGGCGGTGCAATCGCCAGCCACCGGGATCAGCCAGGCCGGCTGAGTCGCGCTGGCGGCAACGGCATGATCGGCCGCCCCCTCCAGCCGATCGATGGCAAAACGCGGACTGGCCACCAGCGCGGTGCGGCCAGGCCCGGTCGGGCGGGTTGGTGCCGGCACGAACGGCGCCGCCACAGCGGCGGCCAGCCCTTCGTCCAGCTGCAACGGGCGCGGGCGGCCATAATCGAACAGGCGATAGGTGAGATCGACATTCTGCTGAATCTCGATCAGCGACAGGCCGGCGCCGATGGCGTGCACGGTGCCGGCCGGCACATGAAAGAAATCGCCCGGCCCGGCCGGATGCCAGGTCATCAATTGCTCGACCCGGCCATCAAGCGAGGCGGCGCGCAGCTCATCCGTTGTCAGCGCTTCGGCAAAGCCGGCGCCGATCACCGCCCCCGGCTCGGCCGAGATGACATACCAGGCCTCTTCCTTGCCGCGCTTGTGGCCACTGGCCAGCGCCAGCGCATCATCGGGATGCACTTGGATCGACAATTTTTCCGAGGTGAACAACCATTTCACCATCAGATCGGGCGCGGCCGCATCGGCAAACCACACCTCGCCCACCGGCTCGGCCGTGTGGCGGGCATCGGCCAGCTGCAGTGGCACGTCACGCCGGCCCCAGAGCTTTTCGACCACGTGTCCGGCAAGTTGGCGGATGGCCACGGCGCCCTCCCCGCTCAATGGCCAGCCGCAACGGCAACCGGCCCGCTGCGCAGCACCGGCGCGCGGGCGGCGGCGGCCCCAAAGGCCAGCAGCATGGCATAGCAGAGCGCCGGCACCAGGAAGGCGGTGGCATAGCTGGTGGCGCCCGACACCAGGCCGGCCAGCAACGGCACCGCCGCCCCGCCGACAATGGCAAAGCACAGGAAGCCCGATGTCGCCTCCTTGCTGGCCGTCGAGCGTTCCAGCGTGAGGGTGAAGATCACCGGGAACATGATCGAATTGAACAGGCCGATGGCCAGCGCGGCATAACCGGCAGCTGCCCCGCCAACGCTGGCGACGAACAGGCACAACCCGCAGGCCGCAGCGGCAAAACCGGCGAGCAGCCGTGCGGCCGGCAAGCGGGCCAGAAGCACGGAGCCGATCAGTCGCCCAACCATGGCACCGCCCCAGTAGAGGCTGACCAGCTTGCCGGCCTGTTCCAAGCTGACACCCAGCACGTCGCGGCTGTTGAGGAACAGCGCCATCTGGGTGCCAATGGCAACCTCGGCGCCAACATAAAGGAAGATGGCCGCACCCCCCAGCAGCGCCCAACGCGATCGGGCCACATCGGCCAGCAGGGCGGCAATGGAGACTGCTGCCGAGGTGGCGGCTCTGCGGGCGGCAGCGGCAGCGATGAGGCCGCGGGCGAACCAGATGAACAGCGCCAGAAGGGCGATCAGCACGGCTATCCACAGGAAGGCGGCATCGATGCCCACCAGCGCCGCCGCCCGCACCGCCGGGTTCAGCGCCTCGCCTTCGACAATTTCGACTCCGGCCAGGAACAGCGACGCGCCGATGAACGGGCCGATGAAGGTGCCCAGGCTGTTGAACGCCTGGCTGAGCGTGAGGCGCAGATGGCTGCGGTCGGGCCGGCCCAGTGCCGCTGCCAGCGGATTGGCGGCCACCTGCAGGATGGTGATGCCGCTGGCCAGGGTGAACAGGCCGAGCAGGACGAGGCCATAAACCGCGACATTGGCCGCCAGCAGCATGATGAGGCAGCCGGCGATCATCGTGACCAACGCGATCAGCACGGTGACAACAGGCTGGCAGCGCGCCAGCAGGGCGGCGGCTGGCAGGCTCATTACGCCATAGGCGATGAAGAAGGCCGAAGCGCTCAGCTGCGCCTCGAAATCAGACAGGGTGAAAATGCCCTTCACCGCCGCAACCAGTGGATCGATCAGCGAGGTGATGAAGCCCCAGGCGAAAAACAGGGTGGTGACAGCGGCAAAGGCGAAGCCGCCATCGCCGGCCCGATCGGCCGTCGCGTTGCCCGGTGAACGGCTGCTGCCCATGCGATCCCCCCACGACGATGGGTCTGGCCGGCTGGATCAACCGGCGGGCGGGCCATCGCCACAGGGGATACGATAGCCCGGAAACAGCCAATGTAAAGAAATTTTGTTTTTGTTATTATGCAGAAAATTTTTCGGAGTAGTTCCGATCCAATGAGCGATCCAGCAGCTTATTGAGCAATATATTTCTGCTAACCTGTAAGCTTTCCCCCGTTGCGGCTCAGGGCCGGCAAGGAAGCAGCTGGCCGGCAATGTGCCTGTGTCGTACCTTGAAGCCGGATCGGTAAAGTGGATGCCCACACGCTGCGGTGGCCCGCAAAGCCCGCAAGATGAAGCCAATGCCGCAAACACAGCGGCGATCGGATGAAGGCGCGAACGCATGCGCCCGAGCACCACAGAACGCCATGGGTCAACGGAGGCCCAGCCCGTTCGGCCCATGGCCCCACGTGGTCGAACAAGGTTCGCGACACACTCACAGACACAAGGCCCGGCAGCGTTTCAATCGGGGAAATTGGCGCGCCCGGAACGATTCGAACGTCCGACCCTCAGATTCGTAGTCTGATGCTCTATCCAGCTGAGCTACGGGCGCGCGCCTTGGAGGCCGGCCTGATAGCGGCGTGTGCGGGGCATTGCAACCTCTTCCTTGCCGCTTTAGGC
>CAZAWH010000011.1:0-21053 GCA_964488775.1 uncultured Sandarakinorhabdus sp.
CGCAGGACCGGCTGATCGATCTGGTGCATGCGCTGGCCAGCCCCTATCGCCAGGGGGCGGTGTGGGTGATGAACAGCGCGACGCTGGCCCGCATCCGCAAGTTCAAGACCAGCGATGGCGCCTTCATCTGGCAGCCGGGCCTGGGGCCGGACCAGCCGCAGACGCTGCTGGGCTATCGCGTGGTGGAAGCCGATGCGATGCCGGATGTGGGCACTGACAGTCTGTCGATCGCCTTTGGCAATTTCCAGGCTGGTTACCTGATTGCCCAGCGCCGCGAGACGCTGGTGCTGAAGGATCCGTACAGCAACAAGCCCTATGTGCATTTCTATGCCACCCGCCGTGTCGGGGGGGCGGTGCTGGACAGCCGGGCGATCAAGCTGATGCGGTTTTCCGCCTGAGGCCAAAGCCGCCCATGGGGCGGCCCTTGGGGCGGCACTGGGGCGGGGCCGGCACCCCCACCGGCCCCGCCCGTCCTTTCCCCACAATGCAACCATCGAAGAGCGGCCGCCGTTGCGCGCCGTGACGGGAGATCCGCATGCCTGACAATGTGACAGCGCCGGCCATCGGCGTGGCCTTTGCCACCGACGAAATCGGCGGGGTGCACTGGCCCTTTGCCAAACTGGCCTTTGGCGCCGCCGATGCCGCCAGCCGCGTGGCCGATGCCGACGGGTTTCGCCTGCCGGTGGCGGTGGGCGGCACGGTGGCGGTGAGCGCCGCCAGCCTGCCGTTGCCCGCCGGCGCCGCCAGCGAGGCCGGGGTGCAGGCGCTGGTGGACCGCTTTGCCCCGCTGGAGGCCGGCCGCGCGCCGGTGGCGGTGCAGGCGCTGGCCACCACCACCCGGGCTTATGACTATGCCGCGGGCCAGCGGTTGACGACGGCCGGCAGCGGCCAGGTGCGATCGGAAGCGGTGGCAGCGGCCGAGGTGTTGCTGCACGCGTCGGTGCGGGGCTTTTTCCGGGTGGGCACCGCCGCCGTGGTGGCCAGCGTGGGTGCCGGCAGCGTGCCCCTGGCGGCGGACGAGAAATTCCATCTGCGCATCAGCCCCGGCCAGTTCATCAGCTTTGTGCGCGATGGCGGCAGCGACGGCAGCCTGACCATCATGCCGGTGGCGGCATGATCGGCCTGGTGGGGGCCGTGGGGCGGGTGGGCCTGCCCGGCGTGATGCGCCGGGCGGTGGCACCGCCCGCACCGGATTTCGCCTTGACCGCGACCAGCGTGACCACGGCGTGGGGCACGGTGGTGGTGGGCGACCTGGTGCCGGCCGATGCGCCGGCCGGGGTGTTTTTCCTGCTGGTGGGGGAACCCGCCGGCCTGGCAGTGGTGAACGGCTGATGGCTATACAGGTGCAGACGTCGGGGCAGACCGATTTGCGGCTGGCTGCCGATATCGTGAAGCCCAGCTATGCCGCGGCGCGCAGCATTGGCGGCGTGGCGGGCCAGGTGATGGGCCATTGGCGGGCGGTGTTCGTGCGGCTGCCGGCCGGCGGGCTGACCGACAATGTCGCCTATGCCCTGTTGGGCCGCGACAATGCCAATGGCGGCAATTTCAATTCGGGCAACGACAACCGGCTGCGGCTGGGGGCGGACAATGGCGGCAGTGCCACCCTGTCGGGCGCGCTGCGCCTGCGGCCGTGGACGGAATATCGCACCGCGTTGACCCAGGCCTATCCCACGTTGAACGATGGCGCCTTCACCGGCGTGGCGCAGATGACGCGGGCGCCGGCGGTGTGGTTGCTGGTGGAAGGCATCAGCAACATCGGCACGGTGGCAACGCCGGTGTGGCGCGGCTGGTGCGCGCTGTGCCCGGTGGGGGGGGCGCCCTCCAGCGAGGTGAAGCCGGGGGACATCAACGCCACCTGGATCAGCAGCAGCACCGGCACCCTGCTGCGCCAGATCTTCGTGGCCCAGGGCGGCACGCCGCGCACGCCGGCCGGGCTGGCCATGGAGCATGTCGCGCTGGTGCAGGGCGATTTCCCGTGGGACACGGCGAACAACCGGCCGCACCATGATGCGGTGGCGGCGCTGGCCGGTGCGGGCAGCCACCCGTACCTGACCTTTGACACGCTGGTGGCGGCGCAGAATGCCGGCACCCTGCCCTATGCCAATTGCGACCAGGGCCGCGGCACGCTGGGCCATTGGTGGACGCTGGCGAGCCTGACCACGGGCCTGACCAACAGCGGCAGCGGCGGCACGGCCACGCTGGCGGTGAATGCGCTGGCCGGCAGCGGCGGGTTGATCGATGTGGCCGCCATTGCGCCGGCCCATTGGACACCGAACCCGACGATCAATGAGCCGGTGGTGAAATTCGCCGGCGGGCGCGGCAGCCGCAGCCTGACCGTGACCGGCAGCGCGCCGGCCGCGATCAGCGCCATGGAGCGGCGCTGGGAGGCGATGGCCGATGGCACGGCGCTGCCGGGGCTGGATTGGGCGCCGGTGACGAGCCTTTCGGCCGGGGCCTGGGACGCGACCGATGTGCTGCCGGTGGGCGGACCGTACCGGCTGCGGGTGCGCGATGCCGTGAACACTGCCCTGGCGGCGGCCAGCGAGGATTGGCTGGTGGGCACGGTGCTGGTGATGCACGGGCAGAGCGGCATGGAGCGCAGCTTCATGCAGGGCAGCCCGCCGGGCACCAATGTGCTGGCACAGGCGGTCGCCGGCGGCGCGCAGGGCCTGTTCCTCAAGCTGGCCAACCAGGAGGGCGGGACGGCCAGCGTCTATGCCCAGCCCAGCCCGGTGGTGGTGCGGCTGCGCAGCGGCGAGACCCCGGTGGTGGGCCATGGCGCGGTGTTGTTCCTGAACGAATGGGCGGCGGCCAATCCCGGGCACCCGGTGCTGATCTGCAACATGGCGATCAACGGCACCAGCATGGCCGATTGGTCCATCGGCACCAGCGTGAACGGCGGCCATGCCAGCTGGAGCTTTCTGGGCACGATCGGTGCGGTGGCGGGCCCGGCCAGCGGCAACGGCAGCGGCGTGGTGGAAAGTTATGCCGCGCTGCTGCGCCGGCAGGTGGATGCCCACATGATGATGTGGACGCCGGGGATGAATGCCGATCCGGCGGTGCGCGCCGCCTATGTCGCGGCGATCGATGCCCGGTTCAGCGCCGCCCCGGCCGCGCCCTTCGTGGTGATGCCGCCGTGGCGTGGCCACCGCGACCCGGTGGACGCATCCGCCACGGTGGCCAAGCGGCAGGAGCATCTGGATTTCGTGGCGCAGTTGGGCGCGCGCGGGGTGCTGGGGCCGCATTGGCCCGACATCGTGTCTGACGTGTCGGGCGGGCTGCACAGCGCCTTCAACAGTGCGCCGGGCGTGCCCAGTGCCAGCCTGCCGGTGAGCGACGGCAACCAGGTGGGCCAGGCCCGGCTGGGCCGCAGCCTGGGCCGGGTGGCGGCCTGGCAGTTCGACCGCAGCCTCAAGGCGCATGGCCCGCGCGTGCTGGCCGCCTGGTTTGGCGATGCCGGCCGCACCACCATCGCGGTCGAGCTGGGCCGGCAGGTGCGCACGCTGAACGGCGCCGGCATCAGCAACCAGTTCTGGATCAGCACCGACAATGGGGCGAGCTTTGGCCAGGGCGGGTTCAGCGTGGCGCTGGACGCCAGCGGCACCCGCGCGGTGCTGACCAGCACGGACGCGGCCTTTCCGGCCAGCAACTGCCGGGTGGATTATGCCCGCGACTGGCCGTTTGGCGAGACGATCAACCCCAACGAGGCCAACAGCGAGCGCCTGCTGGACGGGCTGTTGTATGACGACCAGACCCACCGTGGCGGCACCAACCTGGCGGCGCGGGCGGGCAACCCGTGCCAGGGCAGCAACCGCACCGGCACCGGCCTTGCCGGCGTGGCGGTGCAGGCACGCGGGCCGGCAAGGCTGGTCGCCACCGAACGCTGGACCGGCAACCGGGAGGTGACGGTGCGGATGATGGCCGCCGATGGCGTGACCATCCTGAAACAGCGGACGCTGACCATCACCGCCAATTGAGGAGGAGGGCGGGCATGATCCTGACCCATTTCATCCTGTGCGTGGCCCAGCCACCGCAGCTGGTGACGCCGGATTCGGCCGTGCTGCCGCTGGCAGTGGCGCCGGCGATGGTGGCCCTGCTGGGGCTGGGCGGGGCGGGCTGGCCGGTGCTGCGGGTGCCGGCGCCCGTGACGCGATTGACCGTGCAGAAGGCCTGAACAGGAGAGAGCAAGATGGGCAAATATGCCAATCCGGCCGTGCAGGATGCCGCGCTGGCGGTGGTGGCGGCGGCCAACCGGCTGGTGGTGCTGGCCGGTGCGCCGGCCGATTATGCCGGCGCCGATGCCGGCCGGCTGGCCGAAGCCTCGTTGACGGCGGGCGATTTCACCCTGGGCGATGATCCGGGCGGCGGCCGCCAGTTGCTGGTGGCCGAACAGGCCGGGCTGGTGGCGCTGGCCAATGGCACCGCCGATCATGTCGCCCTGCTGGACGGGGCGGGGCAGCGGCTGTTGTTCGTGACGACCTGCCCGGCGCAGCCGTTGCTGGCGGGCGCGGCGGTGCGGGTGGCGGCCTGGCCGCTGGCCATCGGCGCGCCGGTTTGAGGAGGGTGGCCGATGAGCCTGTTTGTGAAGGACCCGGGCAGCAGCCTGGATCATGCCGTGGATTGGGACAGTTTCTATCTGGCCGGGCGCAGCATCCTGGCATCGAGCTGGAGTGTGGTGCCACCGGGCCTGACCCTGGGCGAGCCGCGGCTGGTGGGCGGGCGCACCGCGATCCGCCTGACCGGTGGTGAGCCGGGCCTGCTGTATCGGGTCACCAACCGCGTCACCCTTTCCGATGGCAACAGCGATGAACGCACCCTGGTGGTGCGGGTGGAGGAGCGGTGATGGCGGCGATGTCCCTGGCACCCGGCCCGATGGTGGTGGGCCTGGCCGAATGCAAGGCCGCCCTGCGGCTGAGTGAGGATGATGAGGACGCCCTGATCGCCGGGCATATCCGCACCGCCATGGCGCTGTGCGAGGCGTTCACCGGCCAATGGCTGATCGAGCGGGAGGGCGAGCAGCGGCTGGCCGGCGATCTGGCCTGGCAGCGGCTGCTGGCCAGCCCGGTGGTGGCGGTGACCGGCGTGTTCGCCGGGCCGACCGCGCTGGCCGCCGGCTGGGAGGCCGAAGCGACCGCCGATGGCACCGGCTGGGTGCGGTTGACCCAGCCGCCGGCCGGGCCGGTGGCGGCGCGGTTCCGCGCCGGATTGGCCGCCGACTGGAATGGCGTGCCCGAACCGTTGCGCGCCGGGATCGTGCGGTTGGTCAGCCATTTTTACACCCACCGCGATGCCGCCGATGCCGGCCCGCCGCCGGCGGCGGTGGCGGCGCTGTGGCGGCCGTGGCGGCGACTGGCCATCGCCTGAGGCAGGAGCGCCAAGATGACGGACGAACTGGCCGGCCGGCTGGCCGAACGGGTTGACCTGGAACAATGGCAGCCGGCGCGCGACCTTTCCGGCGATGATGCCGGGGCCTGGGCGGCGATCGGCAGCGCGTTTGCCGGCGTGGTGCCCGATGGGCCGGCCGCCGCGGTGGCCGGTGAGGCGCGGCGGTCAGCCCGGCGCTGGCGCGTGCTGATGCGGGCGCGGCCGGAGCTGGCCGGCGCCGGCGCGCTGCTGCTGCGGCTGCGCTGGCGCGGCCAGTGGCTGCACGTGCTGGGCGTGGAGGCGGACCCGCGCCTGCCCGACCGGGTGCTGCTGCGCTGTGAAGGGCGCGGCGCGTGACGGCCGGGCTTGTGTGGGCGCGGCTTCGCGCGCGCGGCGCGGCGCTGGCGGCGCGGTTGGTGGCGCAGGCCCGGCAGCGGGCGCTGGATGGGGCAGAGGATGGCCAGGCGCGCTTTGGCCGGCGCGACGCGCTGGCCGATCCGCGGCGGCTGTGGCCGGGAGACGGGCGATGAGCGCAAGTTTGGCGGTGCAGCAGGCGCTGGTGGCGGCGTTGGCCGGGGTGCCGGGCGTGACCGCGGTGCATGATGGGCCGGCGCTGGATGCGGCGGCGCCCTATCTGGTGGTGGGCCCGGATCTGGTGGGCGATGCCGGGCACAAGAGCGGGGCGGCGCATGAGCATCGGGTTGCCGTGACCGCCTGGGATGACCGGCCAGGCGTGGCGCGGTTGAAGCAGGTGCTGGGCGCGGTGGAGGCGGCGGTGGCCGGCCTGTCGGGCGTGTGGGCCGGGCACCGGATCGTTTCGGCGCGGCTGCTGCGCCAAAGCCTGGGCACCCCGCAGGACGGCTGGCGCCCCGGCCTGATCGAGCTGCGCATCATCACCGAAGCGGTGTGAAGCCGCCGCCGCCGGATGCGGGGCGACGGGCAATGACGTGAAGGGAGTTTCGCGATGGCAATGGAAAAGGGCTCTGCCTTCCTGTTGAAGGTGGGCAATGGCGCGGTGCCGCTGGCGTTCACCACGGTGGCGGGCCTGCGCACCACGCAGATGAGCGTGAACACCGAAACCGTGGTGGTGACCAACCAGGGTTCGGGCGGCTGGCGCGAATTGCTGTCGGGCGCCGGCGTGCGGTCGGTCTCGCTGTCGGGCAGCGGTGTGTTCACCGGTTCGGCGGCCGAGGCGCGGGTGAAGGCCACGGCGCTGGCCGGCACCATCGATGATTATCAGGTGCAGTTTGAAAGCGGCGAGACGGTGACCGGGCGCTTCCTGATCAGCCGCCTGGATTATGCCGGCGATTTCAATGGGGAGCGCACCTACACGCTGCAGCTGGAATCGAGCGGCCCCGTGGTGGCAGCGTGAGCGGCGGCGTGATTGGGGCGAACCCGCTGCGGGGCGAGGCCAGCCTGGATCTGGCCGGCCGCCCGGTGTTGATCCGGCCAAGCTTTGCCGCGCTGGTGGCGGCCGAGGGCGAGCTGGGGCCGTTGTTTGCCCTGTGCGAGCGGGCGGCGGCCGGGCAGCTGACCCTGGCCGAGATGGCCGCCCTGTTGTGGCATTGCGCGCCCGATCCCGGCTGTGACCGCCAGGGCTTTGCCGACGCACTGGTGGCCGGCGGCCTGGCGCGGGCGACCCCGGCGCTGCGCAGCCTGCTCGGCCAGATATTGGCCGGCGCCGGATGACGGCGCGCTTTGCCGATGCGGCGGACTTTGCCGATGCAGCGGGTAGGGCGGCCCATGCGGCGGCGCGCCTGCTGGGGTGGCGGCCGGCGGAGTTCTGGGCCGCCACCCCGGCCGAGCTGCGCACCTGCCTTGGCCAGGATGCGGGCATTGCCGATGCAAAGGCCGATGCGCCGGCTGATTCTGGCCAATTGGCGCGGATGATGGAGCGATTTCCCGATGCTGAACGATCCTGTGGATGAGCTGGTGGTGAAGGTGCGTGCCGACACCGGCGGCTTCATGGCCGGCGTGGCCGACATGCAGCGCACGCTGGATGGCCCGTTTGCCGGCGGGCTGGACCGGGCGGGCCTGGGCCTGTCACGGTCGCTGGGCCGGGCGCTGGCCGATGGCAAGCTGGGCTTTGACGAATTGCGCCACATCGCGCTCAGGGCGCTGGGTGACATTGGCCAGCAGGCCCTGCGGCTGGATCTGGGCAGCCTGTTCGGGCCCGGCGCGGCGCGGCCGCTGGCCGGCGTTCTGGGCGGGCTGTTCGGCCTGCCCGGGCGGGCGACCGGCGGGCCAGTGGCGGCGGGCAAACCCTATCTGGTGGGGGAACGCGGGCCGGAGCTGTTTGTGCCCACTGCGGCCGGCCGGGTGGATGCCGGCGGCGCGCGGGCGGCACCGATCAGCATCACCATCAACGTCGCCGCCCCGCGGGAGGCCGATGGCCCGGCGATGCGGCAGACGGGCGCCCAGGTGGCACGCGCCGTCGCCCGCACGCTGGAACGGGTGCGGGCATGATGCACTGGTGGCTGGCCGGGACGGCCGATCAGGGCCGGCAGCGCCCGGTGCGCCGCTTTGATCCGCGCTGGTGGCTGGTGGATTTTCCGCGCCCGATGATGGCCAGCGTGACGACCAGCGGCGATGAGACGGTGGTGGTTGACGTGGAATTCCAGCGCCGGGCCGATCTGGCCGGGCTGATCTGGGAATCGGCTGACCGCTGGAGCCATCCGCTGTGCGCGCTGGCGACCCGGCGGGATTATCGCGGGCTGCGGTGGCGGTTCCGCTGGCAATCGAGCGGGGATGTGCTGCCGCTGGACGCGGTGAACGGCCCGGTGTTGACCATCGAGGGGCGTGATGCCGCCGGCGCGGCCCGCACCTGGTATGTGCGCCTGTGGAACTATGCCAGCGGCAGCCCGACCGATGCCGAGGTCGCGCTGGATTTCGACGCGCTGGCCGGGGGATTTCTGCTGCCGGTGGAGGCTGATCCGGTGTGGGCCGGCGATATCGACCGGCTGTTCATCAGCCTGGTGCCGCCCGGCCATGACGGGGTGGATGCGCCGTTGCCGGCGGTGGCGCGCGGGCAGGCGCGGCTGACCACCCTGATGGTCGATGGCGATGGCGCCGTGCTGATGGCCGGGGCGCCGGCGTTGCCGCCGCACGACTGGCGGCTGTGCACCGCCTATGACGATCTGTACAACCAGAGCCCGGAGCGGCTGCTGGAGCAGGCGCTGCTGCTCGGCTGGCGCGGGGCGGTCACCCATTATCTGGGCATGAGCCATTTCATGGCGCTGCTGCCCGATGGTGCCGGCGGCTATCGTGTCGATCCGGCCCGGCCGCTGTGTGGCCCGGCCGAGGCCTGGCACCGCGATTTCCTGGCCCGCGCCCACGCGCTGGGTTTTGCGCCGATCCTGTCGCTTTCGATGGAGCTGTTTGCCGCGCACTGCCCGCCCGATTGGGCCCAGCGCGATGCGGATGGTGCCATGGGGTTGACCGGTTGGGTGCCGCCATCGGCCTTGCTATCCCCCTGCCAGCCGCAGGCGCAGGCCTGGCTGGGGGCGGTGGCGGCGGCGGTGATGGCGCTGGCGCTGGCCGCCGGCTGCGCGCCGGCCTTTCAGGTGGGGGAACCCTGGTGGTGGGCGGGGCCGGATCACCGGCCCTGCCTGTATGATGCGGCGACCGTCGCGCGCTGGCAGCTGGAAACCGGCACCGCACCGCCGGTGATCCTGGATGTGCGCGGCGAGAAATCGGCTGGCGAACAGGCGTTTCTGGATTGGTGCGGCGCGCGGTTGGCCGAGGCGACGGCCGCCATGGTGGCGGCGGCGCGCGGGGTGGCACCGGCCACGGTTTCGCATCTGCTGTTCTATGCGCCGCAGGTGCTGCTGGACGATCGGCCGGATTTGCGCCGCGCCAACATGCCGGCGGCCTGGGCGCGCCCGGCCTTCGATGTGCTGCAGCTGGAAGACTATACATTTGTGACCGGCGGCTACCAGGCCGGCCAGGCGCGGGCGCGGGCGGCGGTGGCCGATGCCTTGGGCTATCCCCCTGAGGAACAACATTATCTGGCGGGATTTGTGCTCGATCCCGCCGCGGCGCAGGCGCAATGGCCGTTGATTGCCGATGCGGCGCGCGCCGCCGGGGATCGCGGGGTCGATGTGTTCATCTGGGCCTGGCCGCAGGTGGCGCGCGATGGCTTCACCGCCTTTGCCTTGCAGGATGAGGGAGATGCCGACATGCCGGCCTTTCACGATGTGCGCTTTCCGCTGGAACTGGGCTTTGGGGCCACCGGCGGGCCGGGCTTTTCCACGCAGGTGGTGGTGACGGGTTCGGGCGCGGAGCAGCGCAATGCCGATTGGGCCGATGCCCGGCTGGAATATGATGCGGGCCTGGGCATCCGGTCAGAGGCCGATTTGGAGCAGCTGGTGGCGTTCTTCCGGGCGCGGCGCGGGCAGGCGCATGGCTTCCGCTTTCTGGACCCGCTCGACAACAGCAGCGCCGCCGCTGGCCTGGCGCCCGCGCCGACCGATCAGCCGCTGGGCGTGGGCAATGGCCTCGCCACCCGCTTTGCCCTGGTGAAACATTATGCCGATCCCGGCGTGGACGATCCCCAGGTGCGGCGCATCACCCGGCCCTGGCCAGACAGCGTGCGCGTGGCGGTGGCCGGGGTGGAGCAGCTGTCGGGCTGGGTGCTGGCGCCGGGCGGTCATGTGGATTTTGCCGAACCGCCGCCGGCCGGGGCGGCGATCACCGCCGGCTATCGCTTTGATGTGCCGGTGCGTTTTGCCAGCGACCGTATCGCGGTGTCGATTGCCGGATGGCGGGCGGGTGAGCTGCCGTCGGTGCCGTTGATCGAAATCAGGGAGGATTGAATGGGTCATGCAATCGCGGCCGATGATCTGACCCATCTGGCCCTGTGCTGGCGGCTGGTGCGCAACGATGGCGTTGCGCTGGGCTTTACCAGCCATGATCGGGATCTGCTGGTGGACGGGCTGGTGCATCTGGCGCGGCCCGGCATGTCGCCATCGGCCATCGTGCTGGGTGATGGCGTGACCGCCGATGATCTGGAAGTGGCCGGCGGCCTGTCTTCGGCGGCGCTGACCCGGGATGATCTGCTGGCCGGCCGCTGGGATGGCGCGCGGCTGGCGCTGTTCATGGTGGACTGGCGCGATCCGGCGGCCGGGCGGGTGGCGCTGGCCAGCGGGCGGATGGGCGATGTCGCGGTGGGCGATGGCGCCGATGCCGGCTTTGTCGCGACACTGCAGAGCCCGGCGGCCGCCTTGCAGGCCAGTGTGGTCGAAAGCTGCTCGCCCGAATGCCGGGCCGAACTGGGCGATGCGCGCTGCCGGGTGTCACTGCGCGGCCGCACCCGCCTGGCGCTGGTGACGGCCGTGGCCACAGGCCGGGTGCAGATGGGCGGAATTGATCCGGCCCTGTTTGTCGAGGGCGCGATGCTGGTGCTTGATGGTGCCGCCGCCGGGCTGGAACGCCGGCTGGTGGCGGCCGGTGAGGGCTGGCTGCACCTTGATGCGCCGCTGGCGCTGGCGGTGGGCGATCGGGTGCAGTTGCGTGAGGGCTGCGACAAGCGCTTTGCCACCTGCCGCGACCGCTTTGCCAATGCCGCCAATTTTCGCGGCGAACCGCATGTGCCGGGCGGCGACCTGCTGACCCGGATCGGAGCCTGACCCATGCAGCGCATCACCAAGCGGCGGCAGCGTGCCCTTGCGGCGGCGCGGGCGGGTGTCGGCACGCGGTTCCGGGCCCAGGGGCGCAGCGTGGGCCTGGGGCTGGATTGTGTAGGCGTGGCCCTGCTGGCGGCGGCTGGCGCCGGCGTGCCGCTGGGCCCGGTGCCGGCCTATGCGCTGGGCGGCCTGCATGATGCGCTGCTCGCGCAAACGCTGGTGGCGCTGGGCTGCCGGCGGGTGCGGCGGCGGGCGGCCCGGCCTGGCGATCTGGCCGAATATGCCCTGGCACGGGGCCACCGGCATCTGGCGGTGATCAGCGAGGTCGGGATCATCCATGCCCATGCCGGTCTGGGCCGCGTGGTGGAAGGGCCGGTGCCCGATGGCTGGCAGCAAGTGGCGGTGTGGTCGCTGCCGGGCATGCGATAAGGGGCTGCAATCATGGCAACTTTGGTGCTGGGCGTGGTGGGCCGCGCCCTGTTGGGCCCGATTGGCGGCATCGTGGGCACCCTGTTGGGATCAGGGCTGGATCGCCGGTTGCTGGGCGGCCGGCGCGAGGGGCCGCGCCTCGCCAATCCGGAAATCCAGGCGGCCAGCTATGGCGAACCGATTCCGGTGGTGGATGGGCGCATGCGGGTGGCCGGCAATGTGATCTGGTCGCCCGGGATCCGCGAAAGCACCACCCGCAGCGGCGGCGGCAAGCGCAGCCCGGCCACCACGACCTATCATTATAGTGCCAGCTTTGCCGTGTTGCTGTGTGCCGGGCCGATCGACGGGATCGGCCGGGTGTGGGCCGATGGCCGGCTGGTGCGCGATGCGGCGGGGCAGTGGGTGATGCCGGTGACGATGCGCCTGCACCGGGGCAGCGAGGGCCAGCCGCCTGACCCGTTGATCATGGCTGCCGAAGGCGACGCGCCGGCCTTTCGCGGGCTGGCCTATGTGGTGTTCGAGGATCTGGCCCTGGCCGAATTCGGCAACCGCCTGCCCAGCCTGGCGTTCGAGATCAACACGGCGGCCACGGCGCGGCCGTTGGGCGCGGCGCTGGCGGCGCTGGCGGCCCGGGCCGGGGTGAATCTGCCGGAGACGGGGGAATTTCCGGCAGTGACCGGGCTTTATGCCGGCGTGGCGGCGCCGCTGGCCGATGTGATCGGCCCGGGCCTGCGCGCCAGCGGGGCCGTGCTGGCCGGGGGTGACCGGTTGGTGGGCGCGGGGTTGCCGGCGCTGCCGCTGGTGCTGAATGGGCAGGATCAGGCCCGCGCCGGCCCGCGCGGTGCGCGCACCCGGCAGCAGCGTGCCGGCGCCGGCAGCGCGCCGGATGCGGTGGAACTGGCCTATTATGACGACAGCCGGGATTATCAGCCCGGCTTGCAGCGGGCGCGGTTGCGGGCCGGGGTGCGGGTGGAATCTGACGTGTTGCCAATGGCGCTGGCCCCGGCCACGGCACGGCAGCTGGCGCATGACCGGCTGTTGCGGGCCAGTGCGGCGCGGCGGCGGCGCAGTATTGCGCTGCCCTGGCGGTTCCTGGGCCTTGCCCCCGGTGATCGGCTGACGCTGGAGGACGGCCTTTGGCAGGTGGTGGAAACCCGGTTCGAAGCCTTTGTGCTGACCATCGATCTGGAACAGCGGCCGGGCCAACGGGCGCCGGCTGGCGGTGGCGATGGCGGTCGCGCCCTGGTCCAACTGGCCGAACCGGCCGGGCCGACCCGGCTGCTGGCGCTCGATCTGCCGCCGTTGCCCGGCGAATTGCCGGCCGCGCCGCGCCTGTGGCTGGCGGCTGCCGGGGCCGCGCCGGGTTGGCGGCAGGCCGCGGTGGAATACAGCCTTGATGGCGGCGCCAGCTTTGCCGTTGCCGGCCTGGTGCCGGCGCCCAGCATCATGGGCACGGCCCGCACGGCGCTGCCGCCCGCATCGCCGGCGGGGTGGGATCGGCACAATGCGGTGGAGGTGGAGTTGCTGGCCGACGCCATGTGGCTGGAAAGCCGCAGTGAGGCCTCCGTGCTGGCCGGCGCCAATCTGGCGGTTCTGGGTTCGGAACTGATCCAGTTCTCCATCGCCACGGCGCTGGGGGGGCGGCGCTTCCGCCTGTCGGGCCTGCTGCGCGGGCGACGCGGCACTGAGGCGGCGGTGGCCAGCCATGCCATTGGCGAGGATGTGCTGATCATCGATCCGGCGGTGCAGCTGGCGTTGCCGCTGCCGCTGGAGCGGCTGGGCGAAGCCCTGTTGCTGCGGCCCATCGGCAGCAGCGATGCCGGGGCGGTGCCGCTGGCGGTGCCGGTGGGCGCGGCGGGATTGCGGCCGCTGGCCCCGGTGCACCTGGCGGTGCGGCGGGTCGGCGCTGATCTTGCCTGCCGCTGGATCCCGTCCAGCCGCGCCGGATTTGGCTGGCCCGATTTCACCGACGTGCCGCTCGGCGAAGCCCGGGCCGCATGGCGGGTGCGGCTGGCCAACGCCGCCGGCACCCTGGCCGAGGCCGAGGTGGACAGTCCGCAGTGGCAGGTGCCGGCGCCGGCCGGCCCCTGCTGGCTGGAGGTGGCGCAATTGGGCCTGACCCTGGGCGAAACCGCCCGCCTGACCATCAGTTGAAACAGGAGCAGATGCATGCCGACAAGTGCGCGACTGGCGCTGCCGCTGCTGGCAGCCGGCCAGGCCCAGAAGGATGTGACCCACAATGAAGCGGTGCTGGCGCTGGAACGGCTGGTGGCGTTGCGCGTGGTGTCGCGCAGCGCATCCGGGCCACCGGCCAGCCCGGCCGCCGGGGATTGCCACATCGTGGCCGCGACCGCGGCGGCGGCGTGGGGCCAGCCGGCCGGCCAGTTGATGCATTGGCAGGGCAGCGGCTGGTTGGCCGAAACCCCGCACGACGGCCAGATTGCGTTGGTGGCCGATACCGGCATCATGCTGGTGCATCACGGCGGCTGGCAGGATCACTGGCCGGTGGCGGGCCTGGCCATCGCCGGGCGCAACGTGCTGGCCGCGCCGCCGGCGACCGTGGCACCAGCCACCGGCGGCAGCGTGATCGATGCCGAGGCGCGGGCGGTCCTGGCCGCCCTGATCGCCGCCCTGCAGGGGCAGGGTCTGCTCGCCTGACGGGGTGGGCGTTCGCGAGGAAGCTGTGTCTCTTCCGCAACATGTTTGGCGAATCCACACTTGCTTGAACGCGCGTGGCTGCGATAGAACGTCCGCTGGATGCCAGATGGACTGGCACGAAAAAAGGGGATGACGATGCGCAGCTATGCGATCGGCCTGATCCTCGCGGCGACGGCCCTCAGCGGCACCGCCAATGCGAAGGACAAGGCTTGGTATATCGGTCTGGAAGCGGGCCCGAGCCTGCTGCAGAACCAGCGGATGAACATGTCCAACGCGGCTGGCACCGTGCGGACGGTCGACACGGTGAAGCTGGTGCACAAGCCCGGTTTCGACGTGGGTGGCAACATCGGTTATGATTTCGGCGGCTTCCGCACCGAATTCGCGCTGAACTATCTGCAATACAAGGTGCGTCAGGCCTATGTGGTCAACGCGCCGCCGGCCATTCCCTTCACCAGCGCCACCGGCGTGAACGCCACGGCGATTCCGCCGGCCGGCAACTATGCCAACGCTGGCGGCTCCAGCACCGCTCTGGCCTTCATGCTGAACGGCCTGTTCGATTTCGGCGGCAAGGGCAACGACATTGGCGGTTACTTCGGCGCCGGTGCGGGTATCGCCCGCGTGCGCATGAAGGACATCGGCCTGAACGTGCCGGGCCAGATCTTCCTGAACGACGGCGACACCGCCTTCGCCTGGAACCTGCTCGCCGGCGTGTACAAGCCGATCAGCGACCATGTCGATATCGGCCTGAAGTATCGCTATCTGAACGTCAGCGGTGTGAACACCTTCACCACCAACGGCCTCGCCGTGGACAACAAGTTCCGCAGCCACAGCTTGCTGCTGACGCTGACCTACAACTTCTTCGAAGCGGAACCGCCGCCGCCGCCGCCGCCGCCGCCGCCTCCGCCCCCGCCGCCTCCCCCGCCGCCGCCGCCGCCGCCGTTGCCGCCGTGCCCGCCGGCTGCCGTGACGCCGGGTCCGTTCCTGGTCTTCTTCGATTGGGACAAGTCGGCCATCACCGCTGAAGCCGCGACGATCCTGGATCGCGCTGCCGAGCAATATGCCGCCACCGGCCAGACCAAGGTCGCCCTGGCTGGCCACGCCGACAAGTCGGGCAAGGACGATTACAACGTCAAGCTCTCGCAGCGTCGTGCCGATGCCGTGAAGGCCTATCTGGCCGGCAAGGGCGTGCCGGCTGATGCGATCGGCACCGAAGCGTTCGGCGAAGGCCGTCCGCTGGTGGACACCGCCGACGGCGTGCGTGAACCGCAGAACCGTCGCGTGGAAATCACCTTCAGCGGCGCTCCGGCGCCGGCCCCGACGGGCCCCTGCCAGCCGCAGTAAGCGGCCAGCAGGCTGAAACGAAGAGGGGAGCGACCTGATGGTCGCTCCCCTTTTTCGTTGCCGTGCGTGCGGCGGCCGGGTGACTGGCGCCACCGGCCGACGGGCTTACTCGTCGGTGCTGATCGGCTCCAGCGGGCCGAAGGTCGGCATGGCCACCACCGGCACCACCAGTCCGGCGGCTGGCGGCACATAGGCCAGGGCCGCGCGCAACTGCGGCACGCTGGCTTCGGCAACGGCGGCCATGCTGCCAACATTGGCCATCTTCACGGCCAGGCCGGCCTGCGCGGCGGCCCAGCAGAAATTATACTGGGCGTCGAGCGTGGAGAAGCTGTTGTAGCTGCGCGTGTTGTAGCGATCAAAGGCAGCCATGCCGCCGCGCTTGACGGTGCGGGTGAAATGCCGGGCCAGCATCGACTGCGCCGCCGTCAGCTCATCGCCATGCTTGCGCAGCATCTGGTTGTAATTGTCCACCGATCGCAGGAACGGCGAATATTGGCACTGCAGCGCGGCCACGTTGAGGGCGGCGCGCAAGGTCCACACCGCGTGGGCCTTCGCTTCGGCCGGGGTTGGTTTGGTGAGGGTGACCGCCTTGGGCACCATGATGCCGGGCGTGGTGGGCAGGGCCGGCGCGACCGGCTTGGGCACCAGCTTGACCGCCGGCCGCGACGGGCGCTTTCCCTTGGCCTTGGCTTTGCGGGGGGCGGCATCGGCGGCGACCGCCAGCAACAGGGCCGGCAGTGCGGCCCAGACGAACATCGTGCGTAACATGATTGATTTGGCCTTGATCTGGTTGGCACCGGGCATGGCACAGGCCTGCCCGGTGCACCAGCGGGTGCGGATCAGCCCAGAATGCTGCCCAGCGACAGGGCAACCGACATGTCGCCTTCAATCTTCAGCTTGCCCATCATGAACGCCATCTGGGCGTTCTGCTTGCCGGTGGCGATGTCCATGAAATCGGCCAGGCTCACCTTCACGGTGCAGGCGGTCGGGCCGTCTTCGTTGCTCACCACCACGGGCGAGACCGTGTCATCGATGCGCACCATGCCGTCAGCGCCGAAATCGAACTTGACCGATTTCTTGAACTGGCCGCCGGCGCCGATGCGCTGGGTCATCTGTTCGGTGATCTGTGCGAGACTCATTGATATTCCTTCCCCAAAGAAAAAGGGCCGCCCCAGATGGGACGGCCCTTCCTAAAGCAATTCGACGAAAAGTCGAAATTACTTGGCAGCCGGAGCTTCGGCAGCCGGAGCAGCAGCGGCGTCAGCGGCCGGAGCGGCGGCGTCAGCAGCCGGAGCAGCGGCGTCAGCGGCCGGAGCCATGGCATCAGCAGCCGGAGCGGCTTCCGGAGCCGGAGCGGCTTCAGCGGCCGGAGCTTCAGCGGCCGGAGCTTCTTCGGCCTTCTTTTCGCCGCAAGCCACGACGAGCAGAGCGGCACCAGCGATGATCGAAGCGGTCTTCAGCTTTTCGACGATGGTCATTGTTCAAACTCCTTGGAAGGTATCGCCTGGACCCAGGACGAGTTGGGACGGCAAGCCTTAATCCCCCAACCGGGGTAGACATTAGCGATGCCGGTGAAATCCTGCAAGCGTCACGTTGGTTTCACAACCCCGTCATGCGACAAGATGTGAAAGCAGCGCGGGCAGCCGGCGGGCCAGGGCAGCATCGACATCGCCCATCGCCACCGGTTTGCCAAGTGCCGCGAGGCTGGTGACCGGCTCGGCCAGCCCGCAGGGGATGATGCCATTGAAATCATTGAGGTCGGGCGCGACATTCAGCGCCACGCCATGGAAGCTGACCCAGCGTTGCACGCGCACGCCGATGGCCGCGATCTTGGCCGGCCCGGCGGGGCCATCCACCCATACGCCCACCTTGCCGTCGATGATTCGCCCTGCAACGCCGAAATCGGCCAGCGTGTCGATCAGCCAATGTTCCAATCCGGCGACAAAGCGGCGCACGTCGCGACCGCGCTGCGCCAGATCGAGCATGACATAGGCAACGCGTTGGCCCGGGCCGTGATAGGTGTAACGCCCGCCCCGCCCGGCCGGGAACACCGGAAAGCGTTCCGGATCAACAAGTTCGGCCGGATCGGCGCTGGTGCCGGCGGTGTAGAGCGGCGGATGTTCCACCAGCCAGATCCGTTCCGGCTCCGTGCCGGCGCGAATCGCTGCCGCCAGCGCCTGCATGCGGGCCAGGGCAAAGGGATAGTCCGTCAGCCCTGCCGTCACCTCCCAGGCCGGTTGCAGTGTCACAGTTTGCAGTGTCACAGTTTGCAGTGTCACAGGGCGGCAGCAAAGGCCCTGAGATCGGCCAGGAACAGTTCGGGCTCCTCCAGACTGGCGAAATGGCCGCCGCGCGGCATCGTTGTCCAATGGGCGACATTGTAACCGCGCTCCACCATGGCACGCGGCGGGAAGGCCAGCAGATCGCGCGGGAAGGCGGCAACGCCCACCGGCACTTCCACCCGGCGGCCGGCCGGCATGGCAAAGCCGCCTTCCAGGAACATGCCGCGATACAGCCAGGTGGCCGTGAGAAAGCTGCGCGTGGTCAGATAGATCATGATGTTGGTGAGCATCTGATCCATGGTGAAGGGCGGATCGGTATAGTCGCCCGCCACATCCGACCAGCCGACGAATTTTTCGGCGAACCAGGCCGCCACGCCCATCGGCGAATCCATCATGGCAAAGCCCAGGCTTTGCGGCTTGGTGCCCTGCAGATGGAGGTAGGCGGTTTCCGCCTCGCGGACAGCGACCGCCTTCTGCAACCAGGCGCCTTCTTCCGGCGTTTTTGGCGCCATGTCGGCCGGGCGCAGGCCAAAGCCATTGAGATGGATGGCCGAAACGCGAGCCGAATCAAGCCCGATCCAGCCGCCGATCACGCAGCCCCAGTCCCCCCCCTGATAGACGTAGCGGTCATAGCCCAGCGCCCCCATCAACGCGTCATAACGGCGGGCAATCTCACGCGGGCCGATCGGCGCCGACGGCCGGTCAGACCAGGCATAGCCGGGCAGGGAGGGCGCCACGACATGAAAGGCCGGCGCCGACGGGTCTTCAGGCTCGGCCAGCCGTTCGATGATGGCATCAAATTCGAGGATCGATCCCGGCCAGCCATGGGCGATCAGCAGCGGCCGCGCATCGGCCCGGCTTGATCGCAGATGCACGCAATGGAGATGGAACGGCTGGCCGCCATCGTCCCCCACGGCAACGCGGCTGTGCGGCAGGCGGTTCAGATGCGTCACCGCTGCCGCCCAGTCAAAGCCGTTCAGCCAATGCGCCTGCAACCGTTGCATGTAATCGCGGTTGGCGCCGTGCCGCCAACCGGCCTTCGGCGGCTCCTCGAACCAGCGATAGGCGGCGACCCGGTCACGGATCCACGCGACTTCGGGTTCGTTCACCGGGATCGTGAACGGCGCGATGCTCATGCCGCCAGCCCCAGTTTGCGGCCCAGCTTGACCCGGCTGTGGATGATGTCGGCGGCCTTTTCGGCGATCATGATGGTCGGCGCGTTGGTGTTGCCCGACACGAGATAAGGCATGACGCTGGCATCGATCACCCGCAGCCCCTCCACGCCATTCACCCTGAGCTGGCCATCCACCACGGCGTGTTCGTCCACGCCCATGCGGCAGGTGCCGACCGGGTGATAGATGGTCTCCGCCCAGCCGCGCATCTTTTCCAGCAGGGTGGCGCGATCGGTCACCCCCGGCCCCGGCCAGGCTTCGCCATCATTATAGGGTGCAAAGGCCGACTGGCCGCCGATGCGCCGGGCAATTTCCACCCCGGCGACCAGCGTTTCCACATCTTCGGGCGCCGAAAGATAATTGGGATCGATGGCCGGCGCTGCCAGCGGGTCCGGCGATTTCAGCCGGATCGTCCCCCGGCTTTCCGGGCGCAGCTGGCAGACATGCAGTTGATAGCCATGGCGGCCGCCCATGGTGCCCCGGCCGTGCGGATTGCCGATCACCGGCATGAAATGCATCTGGATATCGGGCGCGGCCAGGCCCTCGCGGGTGGAAAGGAACGCGCCAACCGGCGTCGGCATGTGGGCGCCATTGCCGCTGCGGGTGAACACCCATTTGCCCAGCGCCATCAACTTGTTGATGAACTTCGAATTGTTGTTGAGCGTGATCGGCTGGCTGCAATGCCATTGCACGATCACATCCAGGTGATCCTGCAGATTGCCGCCCACATCCGGGCTGTCGGCCACCACATCCACGCCCATGGCCTGGAGATGCGCCGCCGGCCCGATGCCAGACAGCATCAGCAGCTGCGGGCTGTTCACCGCGCCGCCGCACAGGATGATTTCGCGGCCCATGGCGCGCCCTTCGGCCTTGCCCTGCGTGTAGCTGACGCCCGTCGCCCGCTTGCCGTCGAACAGCACGCGCCGCGCCTGCACGCCGGTGCGGATTTCGAGGTTCGGCCGCGCCCGCACCTCGGCCGTCAGATAGGCCTTGGCCGCCGAAAACCGCTCCCCATCCTTGATCGTGGCATCATATTGCCCGGCGCCTTCAAACTGCGGGCCGTTGAAATCATCGGTGCGGCCATAGCCGGCCTCCACCGCCGCCTGCAGGAAGGCATCGTTGAGCGGGTTGGGCAGGGCGCCCTTGCGGCTGCTGTGCAACGGGCCGCCGGCACCATGATAATCATCCGCCCCGCGCTCCGAATCCTCGGCCTTGCGGAAATAGGGCAGCACATCGGCCCAGCCCCAGCCAGTCAGGCCCAGCTGGCTCCAGCGGTCATAATCGCTGGCATGGCCGCGGATATAGACCATGCCGTTGATCGACGAGGAACCGCCCAGCGCCCGCCCGCGCGGCCAGTAAAGCTTGCGCCCACCCAGATGCGCCTGTGGTTCGGTCCAGAATGCCCAGTCGAACGGGCTGTCCTTGTCGGGCGGGATGATGTTGGCGATGCCGGCCGGCATCTGGATCAGCATGTTGTTGTCGTTCCCGCCGGCTTCCAGCAACAGCACGCGGGTGGCGGGATCGGCCGACAGGCGATTTGCCAGCGCACACCCGGCCGAACCGGCGCCCACGATGATGAAATCAAACGGGTCCATGCCCATACTCCCCAACCGATTTTGGCCACGCTACCCCCGTTTTGAGTCGCGCGCAAACCGCCAAACTGGGGGGTTCGGGATCTGGAAGGGTCAGGCCAGGTCCACCATGATCTCGGCCGAAACGCCTTCCAGCGCGGCCTGCACATCGGCTTCGCTCACGCCCGGCGGCAGGCTGGCCACCACTTCGGCGCGGAACAGGCGCGCGCCCGACCAGGCGCCATCTTCGGCGGTGGTTTCCAGCTGTTCGATGTTCACCTTCAACGGGCTCAGCGCCTGGGCCAGTTCGTTGACGATGCCGGGCCGGTCCTGCGCCACCAGCTGCAGGGTCAGCCGTGTGCCGGTGTCGGCCCCGCCTTCCCCGGCATCGACCAGCGTGACGTTCAGGCCCTTGGCATCCACATCGGCCACCGCCTTGTGCAGCATGGCCAGACGTTCGGGCGCGATTTCCACCAGCACGCTGCCAACATAGCGGCCGGCCAGCCTTGCCAGATGCGATTCCAGCCAGTTGCCGCCCGAATCGAGCACCGCCTGCGCCAGCGCGGCGGTCAGGCCCGGCCGGTCAGAGCCGATGACGGTGAGGATGACCCG
>CAZAWH010000011.1:21153-35203 GCA_964488775.1 uncultured Sandarakinorhabdus sp.
ACCGTGCCCGCCTTTGCCACGGCGGCCTGCAACACCCGGCGCGCGGCGATGATCTGCGCCCGGCTGTCGCGCTGGAAGTCGCCATCATCCCAGGCCGCCAGCGCGGCGGCGAGGCCCGGCGCATTCAGGCTGATCGTCAACCGGTGGCGCTTCAGTTCGGCGGCATTGGCCGGCGAAGCGACGGCATAGCCGATGCGCAGGCCGGCCATGCCGAACAGCTTGGAAAAGGTGCGGGTGATGATGATGTTGGCGCCCCGGCCCACCAGCGGCAACATGGTGGTGGCGGCCGGATCGTCGGCCAGCTCCATATAGGCTTCATCGACCAGCAGGGTGACATGCGCCGGCAGGGCCGCGGCAAAGGCGGTCAGCGCGGCCGGTGACAAGACCATGCCGGTGGGATTGTTGGGATTGCACAGATAGACCATGGCGACGCCGGGCAGGGCGGCGGCACGCGCCAGCGCATCCAGATCAATGCCCATGTCGGGCGCCATCGCCACCCGCCGCACATTCAGCCCCTGGGCGATGGGATAGAGCAGCGGTTCATCAAATTGCAGCGCCGGAACGAGGATGGTGCCGCGCCGGCCCCAGGCCAGCGCGGCACTGGTGATCAGTTCGGAACTGCCATGGCCCAACACCACCTGCGCGGCCGGCACGCCCAGCCGCTGGCCGATCTTCGCCTTCAACCGCTCCTCGGCATCATCGGCATAGTACCAGGCACTGCGGGCCAGATCGGCCATGGCCTGAATGGCCGATGCCGGCGGACCGAGCGGGTTTTCATTGTATTTCAGATGCGCCACTCCCGGCGCCGGCGCAAAGCCGGTGGGATCGGCCACCATCGGCCGGATGGTGATGGCGCCCGCCGGTGCCGCCGCCGCCGCTGTTCCCGCCAGCCCCAGCCAGCCCCGCCGTGTCACGTCCATGTCTGCTCCCCCCGAAAACCCGCCGCGTCAGGCCGGATGATGCGCCTTCAGCGGCGTGGCCGCATCGGCCAGCGCGTCCACCGGCACCACAATGCCCTGCTCCACCAGCGCCTTGCCCTGCACATAGTCGCGCGCGGCGTTCACGCAGTCCAGCGCGATCACCTTGCCCTGCTTCAGATAGACAAGGCTGAAACTGCGCGTCGCCGGATCGCCGCGCAGCACGGTCTGATCATGGCCAAGGCTCAGCCCCATGGTCTGCAGCCGCAAGTCATATTGGTTGGACCAGAACCACGGCACCGCGCGATAGGGGGCCGGATCGCCGGTGATGGCCCGCGCCACGGTGATCGCCATGTCGGCGGCATTCTGCACCGATTCCAGCCGGATTTCGGCACCGCCGGCAAACGCATTGGCATGGGAAGCGCAATCGCCGATGGCAAAGATGTCGGGCAGGCTGGTGCGGCAATGATCATCCACCCACACGCCGTTTCCGCCTTGGGCGCCAGCATCCAGCAGCGGCTGGACCGCCGGCACGATGCCAATGCCCACGATCACCAGATCGGCGGCGAACTGCCGGCCATCGGCCAGGCGAACGCCTGTCACCTGGCCATCGGCGCCGGTGATCTCTGCCACCTGGGCAGCCGTCTCGATCACCACGCCATGGGCGCGATGTTCGGCTTCATAGAAGCGGGACAGGTCAGGGCCGGCAACGCGGGCCAGAACACGGTCGAGCGCTTCGAACAGGGTGACGCGATGACCAAGCTTGGTCAGCACGGCAGCTGATTCGAGGCCAATGTAACCACCGCCGATGACAATGATGCTGCGCGTTTCCCCGAGTGCGGCAATGAGTCCATCCACATCGGCGCGGGTGCGGATGGCGTGGATTCCGGCCAGATCATGGCCGGGGCAGGTTAGCCGCCGGGCATCGCCGCCCCCGGCCCACACCAATTGGCCATAGCCGATGGGGCCCGCCGTGGTCTCCAGCCGGTGCGCCGTAGCGTCCACCGCCGTCACCCGCGTGCCGGTCATGATCTCGACCGTGCGCTCCGCCCAGAAGGCCGGCGGGCGCAGCAGCATGCGCTCAAAGCTCTTCTCGCCAGCCAGATATTCCTTTGACAGCGGCGGCCGCTCATAAGGCAGCTCCGGCTCGGCCGTGAGGATGGCGATGCTGCCGGCAAAGCCGCGCTGGCGCAGCTGGGCCGCCTGGGCCGCCCCGCCATGGCCGCCGCCCACAATCACCACATCAAAGTCCATGCGCACTCTCCCGTCTGGGGCTGGGATGCGGCATTGCTGCGGCCTTGCCAAGCCGGGTTGTTGCGGATCGGGCCTTTCAATTGGGCTCCGCCGCTGCCACATGAGGGCCATGGATCTGGCCAGCCACCCCGACAGCGCCGCCTATGGCCTGCTCGTGCCCCGCTCCCCGCTGGTGCGCCGGCTGCTGGCGCGCAACCCGTCGCCCTTCACCTTCACCGGCACCGGCACCTTCGTTGTCGGCACGCCGGGCCGCCCGCTGGCGGTGATCGATCCTGGCCCCGATGATCCGGCACACCTGCGCGCCCTCACCGATGCGCTGGCCGGCGAAACCGTCAGCCACATCGTCATCACCCACACCCACATGGATCATTCGCCCGCCGCCGTGGCGTTGAAGGCCGCCACCGGCGCGGCGGTGGTCGGCTGCGCGCCGCTGGTCTTGAGCGATGATGGCCCGCGCGCCGATGCCGGTTTCGATGCGACCTACGCCCCCGATCGCGTGCTGGCCGACGGCGAGTCCATCCACGGCCCCGATTGGACGCTCACCGCCGTCCACACCCCCGGCCACACCAGCAACCATCTCTGCTTTGCGCTGCCGCAGGAAAAGGCGCTGTTCACAGGCGATCATGTCATGGGCTGGTCCACCACCGTGGTCGCCCCGCCCGATGGCGACATGGCCGATTACATGGCGTCCCTGCAGAAGCTGCTCGACCGGGATGACGCCGTCTATCATCCCACCCATGGCGAGCCGGTGACCGAGCCGCAGCGCTTTGTCCGCCATCTTCTCGCCCATCGCCGCCAGCGCGAGAATCAGGTGATCCGCGCCATTGGTGAAGGCCTGGTCACCATCCCCGCCATGGTGGCCGCCATGTATGCCCAGGTGGACAAGCGCCTGCACCCGGCGGCGGCGCGCAGCGTGCTGGCCCATCTCATCGATCTGGAACGGCGCGGCCAGGTGGCCCGCGCCGGTGACATGTGGAGTCTCGCCTGATGGACGCGCGATTGAACCTGCTGGGCGGCGGCCCGGCGCTCGATGTGAAGGCCGAAATCCAGCGGCTCAAGCGGGAGCGCAACGCCGTCATCCTCGCCCATTATTATCAGGCCCCCGAAATCCAGGACATTGCCGATTTCGTCGGGGACAGCCTCGACCTGTCGCGCAAGGCCGCCAACACCGATGCCGATGTGATCGCCTTTTGCGGCGTGAAGTTCATGGCCGAAGTGGCCAAGATCCTCAGCCCCGAAAAGACCGTGGTGCTGCCCGATCTCAAGGCCGGCTGTTCCCTCGAGGATTCGGCGCCGCCCGCCGATTTCGCCCGCTTCCGCCGCGCCCACCCCGATCACCTGGCGCTCACCTACATCAACTGCTCGGCCGCGGTGAAGGCGGAGAGCGACATCATCGTCACCTCCAGCTCGGCCGAACGCATCATCGCCCAGATCCCCAAGGATCAGAAAATCCTGTTTGCGCCCGACAAGCATCTGGGCGCCTGGCTCAGCCGCCGCACCGGCCGCGAGATGCTGTTGTGGGATGGCAGCTGCATCGTCCACGAACGCTTCTCGGTGACGGAACTCCTGAAGCTGAAGGCGCAATATCCGGACGCCCCGGTGCTGGCCCACCCGGAATGCCCGGCCGCCATCCTCGATCTGGCCGATTATATCGGCGCCACCAGCGGCATCCTCCGCCAGGCCAGCGAGCGCCGCGACCCCGTCATGCTGGTCGCCACCGAACCGCACATCATCCACCAGATGCAAAAGGCCGCGCCCGACAAATTGTTCATCGGCGCGCCCGGTGCCGACGGCAATTGCGGCTGCAACATGTGCCCCTACATGGCGCTCAACACGCTGGAAAAGCTCCATCTGTGCCTGCGCGACCTGTCGCCGGTGGTCGACGTGCCCGAGGATATCCGCATCGCCGCCAAGCGCAGCCTGGATCGCATGCTGGAGATGTCGGCCTGATGCTGGCCGGTGCCGAACTCGCTGCCTTCGTCGCCGCCACCCTGCGCGAAGACATGGGCGCGGGCGGCGATATCACGTCGGCCGCCGTCATCCCCGCCGATGCGCAGCTGGCTGCGGTGATGGCCAGCCGGGATGACGTGACATTGGCCGGCCTGCCGCTGGCCGAGGCGTTTTTCCGCGCGCTCGATGCCGATTGCCGGATCGAACTTCTGGCCCGCGATGGCGACCGCGTGCCCGCCGGCACCGCGCTGATGCGCATTGCCGGCAATGCCCGCGCCCTGCTCACCGCCGAACGCTCGGCGCTGAACACGGTGCAGCATCTGACTGGCATCGCCACGCTGACCCGGGCCTATGTCGATGCGATTGCCGGCACCGGCGCCATCCTGCTCGACACCCGCAAGACCCTGCCCGGCCTCAGAACCCTGGAAAAATATGCCACGCGGATGGGCGGCGCCACCAACCACCGCCTGCGGCTGGATGACGGGGTGATGATCAAGGACAATCACATCGCGGTCGCCGGCGGGGTGGAGCCGGCGGTGCGCGCCGCCAAGGCCGCCGGGTTGACCGGCATCGTCGTGGAGGTGGACCGCATCGACCAGATCGAACCGGCGCTCGCCGCCGGGGCCGACCGGCTGCTGCTCGACAATATGGATGTGCCGACGCTGAAACAGGCCGTTGCCCTGGTTGCCGGCCGCGTGCCCACCGAAGCCTCGGGCGGCGTCCGTCTCGACACGATCCGCGCCATTGCCGAAACCGGCGTCACCTATATCAGCGTCGGCCGCATCACCCAGAGCGCACCGGCCGCCGATATCGGCCTCGACTTCGCCTGACCTGTGCTGGCACGGCAGGCGATGACCTTCGAAGCCATTGCCGCCACCATCCTGGTGCGGTTCAAGGCGCGCTGATCCGGCGCAACAACTTGAGATTGCGGCTGTTCGACCGGAAGAACAGGTCAAACACATCACCGGCCAGCGGCACGCTGCCGATCGCGGTATCCAGCCCGACATTGGCCAGCATGCGCAACTGCAGCCAGCGCGATGCGCCCAGGTTGCGCGCCTCCCACACCAGATACAGGCCCATCAGCGCGGTGGTGGCATCGCCCACGCCCGGCACCAGGCCGATCAGCGCGTCCAGCCCGATGCGGCGCGACAGACCGGGAATGCGGATGGCGCCTTCCAGCAGAAATTCCAGCCGCTCGATCCGCGCGCGGGCGGCGGCGGCATCGGTGCGGGGCAGGGGGATGGCCAGGGTCATGCCCCTGAATCTGGCCCCGGCCGGGCGCGATTCAAGGGGCGGCGCTTATCCGCGGATCATCGCCGGCAGCGCATCCTCGTGCAGCCGCTTGAGCTCGGCCAGCGCCACCGCTTCGCCGTTCAGCACCAGCGCATCACCGCCCACCGTGCCGATGCGGGTCGCGCCCGGAATCGCCACGCCGGCCGGCGCCGTCACCAGATAGCGGCCCTGGTCCTCGCCAAAGGCGGTGGCGGCATCCAGCCGGCCCTCCACCACAGCGCCCAGCCCGCCGGCCAGCGCCATTTCGGCGAGCGCCACCACCAGGCCGCCGTCCGACAGATCATGCACCGCCGTCACCGTTCCGGCCGCGATCAGGCCGGCCACCGCCTCGCCATGCGCGCGTTCGGTCACCAGATTGACCGGCGGCGGCGGGCCCTCCTCGCGGCCATGGCATTCGCGCAGCCACAAGGATTGGCCCAGATGCGTGCCATCCCCGCCGATCAGCCAGATCGCCTCGCCCGCCGCCTTGAAGGCCAGATCCATTTGCTTGGCATAATCGGCGAGCAGGCCAACGCCGCCGATGGCCGGGGTGGGCAGGATGGCGTTGCCACCGCCTGTCGCCTTGCTCTCGTTGTAGAGGGAGACATTGCCCGACACGACCGGAAAATCCAGCGCCCGGCAGGCCTCGGCCATCCCCTCGATGCAGCCAACCAGTTGCCCCATGATCACCGGGTTCTGCGGGGAGGCAAAGTTCAGGCAGTTGGTGATGGCGAGCGGCTTGCCGCCCACCGCCACGATGTTGCGCCAGGTCTCCGCCACAGCCTGCTTGCCGCCCTCGTGCGGATCGGCAAAGCAGTAACGCGGCGTGCAATCGGTCGCGATGGCCAGCGCCTTCCTTGTGCCATGCACGCGCACCACCGCGGCATCGCCGCCGGGGCGCTGCAGCGTGTCGGCGCCGACCATGTGGTCATATTGTTCCCAGATCCACCGGCGCGAGCACAGGTCCACGCTGGCCATCAGGGTCTTCAGATCAGCCGCGATGCTGGCACTGGCCGGCACATCGGCCAACGGTTCGCGCTTCGGCGTCGGCACATGCGGCCGGTCATATTTCGGCGCGGCATCGGCCAGCGGCTCCAGCGGAATGCGGCCAACCACGTCACCATGGAAGGTCATGGTCAGGTCGCCGCCGTGGACAACCTCGCCGATCACGGCGAAATCCAGTTCCCACTTGCGGAAAATGGCCTCGGCAAAGGCCTCGCGGCCGGGCTTCAGCACCATCAGCATCCGTTCCTGGGATTCCGACAGCATCATTTCATAGGGCGTCATGCCGGTTTCGCGGCACGGCACCTTGTCGAGATCAAGGCGGATGCCCACGCCGCCCTTCGACGCCATTTCCACCGACGAGCTGGTCAGGCCAGCCGCGCCCATGTCCTGAATGGCCACGATCGCGTCTGACGCCATCAGCTCCAGACAGGCTTCGATCAGCAGCTTTTCGGTGAACGGGTCGCCCACCTGCACGGTCGGGCGCTTTTCCTCGCTGTTCTCGTCAAATTCGGCGCTGGCCATGGTGGCGCCGTGGATGCCGTCGCGCCCGGTCTTGCTGCCGACATAGACGACCGGATTGCCCACACCGGCGGCCGCCGAATAGAAAATCTTGTCCGCCTTGGCGAGGCCCACCGTCATGGCGTTGACGATGATGTTGCCGTTGTAACTCTTGTGGAAAATCGTCTCGCCGCCCACGGTCGGAACGCCGACGCAATTGCCATAACCGCCGATGCCGGCCACCACGCCCTTCACCAGGTGGCGCATCTTGGGCGCATCAATCTCGCCAAAGCGCAGGGCGTTCAAGTTGGCGACGGGGCGCGCACCCATGGTGAACACGTCGCGCAATATGCCGCCCACGCCGGTCGCCGCACCCTGGTAGGGCTCGATATAGCTGGGGTGGTTGTGGCTCTCCATCTTGAAGATGGCGGCATCGCCGTCGCCGATGTCGATCACCCCGGCATTTTCGCCCGGGCCCTGAATCACCCAGGGCGCCGTGGTCGGCAGCTTGGCCAGGTGCAACCGCGACGACTTGTAGGAGCAATGCTCCGACCACATCACCGAAAAAATGCCCAGTTCCAGCAAGTTCGGCTCCCGCCCCATGGCGGCGAGCACCCGGTCATACTCCTCGGGCGTGAAACCATGGGCGGCAACGATGTCGGGCGTGATGCTCATGGACGCGCCCCATAGCCGGGCAGCGCGGCTTTGTCATGCGGCTTGCGCGGCCCCGCGCGCCGCCCCGCGCAGCATCACCACGGCGGTATAGATGATGACAAAGCTGACCAGCCATTTCAGCGTGGTCAGCGGCAGCGATTTCACCACCAGCGCCGCCACCAGCACCGCCGGAATGCCGCCCAGCACCATGCCCAGCACGATGGCCAGATCGATGCGCCGCGCCCGCACATGCTGGATGCCAATGCTCGCCCCGGCCAGTGAGGCGCCGGTGGCCATGATCGGGAAACACAGGCGAGGGTCCAGCCCCATCAGCGACAGCAGCGCCAGCGTGGGGGCATAATTGCCCACCCCGAAATTAACGAGAATGCCAAAGCCGAAATTGGCGGCGATGGCCACCACGGTCAGCGCCGGGGACAGCCCGGTTGCCGTGCCGCCCACCGGCATCAGATCCAGGATCGACAGGATATAGAAGGCCGCCGCCATCAGCAGCGCCACGCCCACCAGCGCCTGCACCACATGCGGCCGGGCCCGGCTGACCAGCCGCACCCCCACCACGCCGCCGGCCAGCAACGCCGCCACCGATCCCAGCAAAAGCACCGGGTCCAGATCAACGCCCAACAGCAACAGGAAGATCAGCGATTGCCCCATGGTTGGCAGGGTCAGGCCGGCGATCATCGTCTGCGGGATCAGGGCATCGGGCACCATGCGGCGAAACTTGAACCAGGCCATGGTCGGCGCCATCGATCCGATGCCCAGCGTGTCGAGGAAATTCACCACCGCGCCCAGCCCCGCCGCCTCGGCCCGCGGCCACACGCGGTCCCGCACCGCCGCCACCAGCAACACCCCGGCATTGGCCAGCGCAAACAGCGCCAACAGCGCCAGCAGCAGATACAGCATCCCCGGTTCCCCGCCTGCGCCCGATCCGGCGCCCCGGCCGGCATCTCGGCGGCACGGGCGCGGCCTGTCAATTGGCCGTGTGGCCGCCACAGGGGTGATTTTCGCGTTTGGGCAAACGGGGATAGCGCGCTAGAGGAAGCCAACGGGCAACACAGGAACGATGCGATCCCATGCCGCGCACACGGGCAGACGGAAAGAAAACCCAGATCGTGGTGGTCGGCGGCGGCGCCGGCGGGCTGGAGCTGGTGACCAAGCTCGGCGCGCATTTCCCGCGCGCCGATTTCGACATCATCCTCGTTGATCGCAACCCCACCCACATCTGGAAGCCGCTGCTGCACGAGGTCGCCGCCGGCAGCCTTGATGCCAATCTGGATGAGGTCGGCTATCGCGGCCATGCCTATCGCTGGGGCTATCGCTATTTCGATGGCGCCCTGGAATCCATCGACCGCGAGGCCAAGCAGATCGTCATCGCTCCCATCCGCGACGAGGATGGCAGCGAGGTGATCGGCCGCCACCGCATCCGCTATGATTATCTCGTCATCGCGGTGGGCAGCATTTCCAACGATTTCGGCATCACCGGCGTCAAGGATCATTGCCTGGCGCTGGAAAGCCGCCCGGATGCCGATCGCTTCCGCCGCAAGCTGCTCAATCAGTGCCTGCGCGTCTCGCGCCAGATGGTCGCCGATCCGGCCAGCGATGCCACGGTCAAGGTGGTGATCGTCGGCGGCGGCGCCACCGGGGTCGAACTGGCGGCCGAGCTTTATTCCGCCGCCGATGCGCTGGGCTTTTACGGGCTGGAGGTGTTTGACCGGCAGCGCCTGCAAGTCACCCTGCTCGAAGCCGGGCCGCGCATCCTGCCGATGCTGCCCGAAAAACTCGCCGCCGCCGCCCACAGCGAGCTGGAAAATCTCGGCGTCAACGTGCTGCCCAACACCCAGGTGATCGCCGCCACGGCCGAGGCCATCCATGTCAAGGACGGCAGCACCATCCCGGCCGACATCAAGGTGTGGGCCGCCGGCGTGAAGGGCGCCGAGTTCCTGAACGGCATCGGCGGGCTGGAAACCACCCGCAACAACCAGCTGCTGGTGAAGGACACGCTGCAGACAACGCTTGATGATGCCATCTTCGCCATCGGCGATTGCGCCAGCTACACGCCCCCCGGCCACACCCGCCCGATCCCGCCGCGCGCCCAGGCCGCCCACCAGATGGCCGACACCGTGTTCCGCAACATCAAGGCGCTGATCGCCGGCAAATCCCTCGTCCCCTTCGTCTATCAGGACAAGGGCGCCCTGGTGAACCTGGCGCGCTATTCCACCGTCGGCAGCCTGATGGGCAACCTCGTCGGCGGCAAGATGGCCATCGAAGGCCGCCTCGCCCGCTTCGTCTACACCTCCCTCTACCGCCTCCACCTCATCGCCATCCACGGCTGGATCAAGGGCTTGTTCCTGATCCTGATGGGCCATGTGAACCAAGTGGTCAGGCCGAAGCTCAAGCTGCACTGAGCCCAAACGATCCTCCCCCTCTGGGGGAGGTGGCACGCGTAGCGTGACGGAGGGGGCCACGGACCGCGTTTCTGCAGAACCGAAAAGCCACGACCCGCCCCAGTTGCAGCCTGCCGACAAGTCGCGCATACATCAACCCATGCCGGTTCGGCCCGATCGAGGGGCTGCAGGCACGGGGGGTGCAGACATGCCAGCAATCACGCCGCTTGGCTGGTTTCATACCGGCATCGCCATCATCGCGATCCTCGCCGGGATCTATGCGCTCGTTGTCCACAAATTGATCACGCCCGGGCAGCGCTCGGGCCAGATCTATATCGCCTGCACACTGCTGGCCGCCGCCACGTCCCTGATGATCTTCAATCAGGGGAGCGGGTTCGGTCCCGCCCATGCCCTTGGCGTGCTGACCCTGCTGGCCCTGGCCGGCGGCTTAATCGTGCCGCAGCTCCGCTTTCTCGGCGGGCTGATTCCCTATGTCCAGACGCTGTGTTTTTCGTCGACCCTGTTGTTCCACATGATCCCGGCCATCACCGACGGCCTGCGCCGCCTGCCGGTTGGCGATCCGGTGGTCGATCGGTTTGATGATCCGCTGTTGCGCGGGTTCCACCTGGCTTTTCTGGGGCTGTTCGTGCTCGGCTATGGCGTGCAGGTCATGTGGCTGCGGCGCCAGCGAACGGCCTGATCCTGAAGGGCCACAGCAACCCGGTGGTGCATCCCAAGCGCGAACGGCGCTGATCTTATCCTCCCCCTCTGGGGGAGGGGGCACGCAAAGCGTGACGGAGGGGGCGAGGCAGAGCATTTCGAAAGAACAGGAAAGCCTCCGGCGGGCAGGGGCGAGGCCCCTGCACCCGTTCGTTTTCGGTCGTGATGATGGGAAGAGAGTGCGCTTGCGACCACCTCCCGGCATTCGACAAATGTCTCGCTGCGACCACGATTGAGCGGTTTGCTGCATGATGCGGACCACAACGATCTGTGTCCGCTCGCAACTTACCTTTTGTTGTCACGCCATGCGATTAGTACCGCTTCGTATGGCTCGGTCAGCCTTTCCGCACTTTTTCCAAATATTATACACACATTTGCATCATCTCGTTCAAATGCTTTTGAAGCAAACTCTTCCATCGCCACGCGTCGATCCAATTTCTCCGCGTCTGGGTACACAAAAAATCCAACCGTTGCCTTTCGATTCACTGGCGGGATGATCGCCATGAAACACTCGTGTCCATGCGGCTTTGGTCTCCGCATCACAGACTTCCTCAACCGCTGAAGCCCTTGCCAAATTTCCTTTTGTTCTTCTGGGCTAGCTGAGTTTAGCAAGTGTATTCCGATGGTCGTCCAGCCGTTCGGCTTTCGATCACATAGGCGCTGGATGATATCCCCATAAACTCGGTGGAGCCGCGCCTTTGGTTTGGGAACAGAAAGACCTGCGTCCGTGCCATCATAGAAGCGGTCTATTGGCTCAGACATCCCGCTGATTATCATGCGCGGAGAATCTTCACGTTTTGCCCCTAAATTAAACCCCGTAGAGAGATAAAGACCGAGGAAGTCCAATTCATCACCAAAAATGTCAAAATGCTTCTGGAAGTGAAATCGCTCAGAAAAATAGTGCAGGAACAAAATTTCGTTCTCGAGGATTTCTGATATCGAAATCAGATCGGCGATATGTATTGAAGGAGCAAGTGTGTGACTCTCCGGTATCCAACCTGCATCGGTCAAATCCTCCTCTCCTGAGCTAATAACAGATAGATCATCAAGTATTACGGACAATCGAATAATATTATCAATTTTCTCAGCATCAATACCAAGATGTGCTATAATATTCTGGCTATCCGCTTCTCCAGCTCGAGCTGCAATAATTATGTTTGCTAGTCTCTCTGACTGAATCGACGGGTTGATGACGATGTCGACAAGATGTCGCTTGAGCCTGTCCGGCGCGCCACGCAGACCTTGTGGCGTGATCCTATGGGATTTCGCCTCCGCGATTATCAACGTTCTATCTACTATAACAATAGCATCGGTCTCGAACTGCTGTCCGTCTGCGCCCCATTTCGCATTAGGCAAAATCCGCGCGGTTGGCAGTGCGTTCCGAAACGTCTCGATCATTTTACCTTCTAGGTAAGCCGCTCGGCGATCTGCCAGCACTGCTTCTAGTTGCGCCGTGTCGGCAAGGCCTTTCATAATCTCGTTTATATGGCTGAATACAGACTGGGGCGCGGCAAACAAGTAGCCGTCTGTAAGAGCCAGCCCGGGCTTGGTCCAAACCGGGTTGGCCAAGAACAGATGCCTGACGTCTTTTGTAACCAGATCGCCGGGCGCTATAGAAAGCGCGTTCAACACGCGTTCCGCCACCTCCACTGGCTTATTCGCTAGCTTTGCAACTTCTTCCGCTGTGAACGACATCCGGTCCAAGTGTCCAAGATCCATATGCGACATTATCCAGCCCAACGCGCCTGCGCGCGTCGTTCCTGGCGGTATGATTTCAATTAGTTCCTCGGGAGTGCCCACCAGTTCGGGCGTGTACTTGAAATATTTATGAACAAGCTCTTTCAGATTTTTGCCTGTTAATATCTTCCTGAGGCGTGTGAAATGTTCAGCTGAGCGACGCTCGATTTCGGAAACGAGATTTTCCGCGATGTCGATCACGTCTGTTGCTGAAAATCCAAGGGCGTTTGCAAAGGCGCTATCTAATGGAGAATATAGTTCTCGACTGATCTGGATTACGTCACTATAGTTTGCCCAGTTACGGACGGCCTGCGTATGCAGTCGAATTTTCTCTTGCAATGATGATATCGCCCGCTTTCGTGGGTCGGTTTCGTCTTCCTTTTCGAGCAGGCGCATCTGCATAAATGTTTGCGCTAGCTTTGGTATGATGTCGAAGACTTGTTGCATTGTGCCGGCGTGGGAAGGGCCTTGGCCCCAGTCTTTGAGCGGCATCGTAAGAACCAAAGCTTGCAGCAGTTCGATATGGTGCTGCTCAATGTCCTTTGTGAGCGATCTTGTTGAACCGTCCGAGCCCATAGTGGCTCGTGCTCCATAAAATCCGAAGGTCGCCAGTATGCTTGCCGGCATTGCCTTCCCAAATATCTCGTAAAGCTTTGCGATCAGATCGGGAAATTCGGAAACGTTTTCTCGTGCAACAGTCATTATCGCGTTTATGAAATCTTCACGCTGATCCTCTCCAATCGACAGGGTGCTAAACGTTACGCTTCCGTTCTTGGGCGCGGCCTTTTTAGCAGGCTTCTTCCGACTTCGAGATTTTGGCATATTGATATTTCTATAGCCGTGGAAATTGAATTTTACCAGAGGGAGCAGCGGTTGTTTGCGTCTAGCATTGGTTAAATTTCTCTCTCGAATGCGAAATGATTCTCCCTTTGCTTAGGCGAACGACTGTCTTTGGTGTTTGCCCTTTGATCTCCCTGTGGCTGCCACGGAAACGCAAATTCAGCCATAGAGCACCGCCCAGAAACGAACGGGTGCAGGGGCCTCGCCCCTGCCCGCCGGAGGCCCTCTTCCTTGGCTTCTCCGTTTGATCCAGATCAACGCCACCCGCCCCCGCCCGCGCCTAAAACCACCCCATGCCGATCTTCCATCCCGATCTCGCCGCGCGCACCGTTCCGCGTTACACCAGCTACCCCACGGCGGCGCAGTTTCACGAGGGCGTCACCGCCGCCGATCAGGCCCGGGCGCTGGCCGCCATCCCGGCCGATGCGCCCATCGCGCTCTATCTCCACATCCCGTTTTGCCGGCAGATCTGCTGGTATTGCGGCTGCAACACCGGGGTGGCGGCCAATGATCGGCTGCGGCGCTATGAAAAGGCGCTGCTCGCCGAAATCGCCACCGTGGCCAGCCTGTGCGCCGGCCGGGTCACGGCGATCAACTTTGGTGGTGGCAGCCCCAATGCGCTGGCCGCCCCGGTGCTGGCCCGCATCATTGCGGAGCTGCGCCGCCAGTTCGCCGTGGCCGATGATGCGGAAATCGCCATGGAGCTTGATCCGCGCGCCATCCGTCCCGGCGACGCCGAGCAGCTGGCCGCCGCCGGCGTGAACCGCATCAGCCTGGGCGTGCAGACCTTCGCGCCGCATGTGC
>CAZAWH010000012.1:0-33770 GCA_964488775.1 uncultured Sandarakinorhabdus sp.
TGAAGCCGACCATCGGCTTCTTGCGGCCGCGCTTGGCCTCGTCGATCAGGAACTGGGCGGCCTGTTCCTCGGCGTCGCCGCCGATTTCGCCGATCATGATGATGGACTGGGTCGCTTCATCGGCGAGGAACAGTTCCAGCACGTCGATGAAGTTGGTGCCGTTGACCGGATCACCGCCGATGCCGACCGCCGTGGTCTGGCCCAAGCCGACATTGGTGGTCTGGTGCACGGCTTCATAGGTGAGCGTGCCGGAGCGGGAGACGACGCCGACGCTGCCCTTGCGGAAGATGTTGCCCGGCATGATGCCGATCTTGCATTCGCCGGGCGTCAGCACGCCGGGGCAGTTCGGCCCGATCAGGCGGGTCTTCGAACCTTGCAGGGCGCGCTTGACGCGCACCATGTCGAGCACCGGAATGCCTTCGGTGATGCAGACCACCAGCGGGATTTCGGCGGCGATGGCTTCGCAGATGGCGTCCGCAGCGCCGGGCGGCGGGACATAGATGACCGAGGCATCGGCACCGGTGGCGTCACGCGCCTCAAGCACGGTGTCGAACACCGGCAGGCCGAGATGGGTGGAACCACCCTTCCCCGGCGCGGTGCCGCCGACGACCTTGGTGCCATAGGCGATGGCCTGTTCCGAATGGAACGTGCCTTGGCGGCCGGTGAAGCCCTGCGTGATGACGCGGGTGTTTGCGTTGACGAGAATGCTCATGGCTTGGCGCCTTCGATTTTCTGAACGGTGAAATGGAGGAGCGAAATGGGCTTGTCGGCGTTGACGACAGCAAAGGTGACGCGCCGGCCATCGGGCAACTTGATGCTGCCATCAGCCCAGGTCGGCTTGACCACGATCTTTTCGCTGGTGCCGCTGGTCAAGGCGATCAGACGATCAGCCAACGATTGTAGATCGGCGACGCCCGCCAGCGCCAGTGAAAGATTGCATTGGGTGCCCAGCGCCTTGAACGGTCCGTAAGGACCCATCACAAGGGCGCCCCGCGACCGGATAACGATGGGCCGCCCTTTCATGCCGGTGTCGTCACCGTTCCAGAACGTTGCAACCGCCGATGGCGAGACCCACCGTGGCTGGCGCACTGCCGGGTTCTTGCCGGCGGGCGGCAATGCGGCTTCCTGCGCCTTGAGGCCCAAATTGGAGGCTGCCGCAGCAGTGTCGAGCCCGGCCGACGAAAAGTCAGCCGACAGGCAGAGACCGGCAAAGGACTCAGCTGCGGCAACGCCCGTCATCTCGGTCGGGGACAGGGTTTCTCGCATGTCAGCCTGCGCCCCGATTGTCATCGGACGGCCATAGCTGTCACTCAGCAGCAGAAGCTCAGCCGCGACCTGCGCCGATGCCGGCACTGCCGCCACCGATGCCAACGCAAGCATCAACAGCCGCATCACGCCGCCTTCTTCACTTCGGCGACGATCTTGGCCGCCGCATCACCCAGATTGTCTGCCGACACGATCGGAAGGCCGCTGTTGGCGAGGATTTCCTTGCCGAGTTCGACATTGGTGCCTTCAAGGCGCACCACCAGCGGCACGGCCAGGCTGACCTCCCTGGCGGCGGCGATGATGCCTTCGGCGATGATGTCACAGCGCATGATGCCGCCAAAGATGTTGACGAGGATGCCCTTCACCGCCGGGTCCTGCAGGATCAGCTTGAACGCGGCCGTGACCTTTTCCTTGGTGGCACCGCCACCGACATCGAGGAAGTTGGCCGGTTCGGCACCGTTCAGCTTGATGATGTCCATGGTGGCCATGGCCAGGCCGGCGCCGTTCACCAGGCAGCCGATGTCGCCGTCCAGCTTGATGAAGGCCAGATCATATTTGCTGGCTTCCACCTCGGCCGGGTCTTCCTCGGTCAGGTCGCGCAATTCGGCCAGATCGGGGTGGCGATACATGGCGTTGCTGTCGAAACCGACCTTGGCATCGAGCACCATCAGCTTGGCATCATCCGTGATGGCAAGCGGGTTGATCTCCATCTGGGCTGCATCGGTGCCGATGAAGGCGGCATAGAGGCGGGTGGTGACTTGCTCGGCCTGCTTGGCCAGATCGCCAGTGAGGCCCAGCGCAGCGGCCACGGCGCGGCCGTGGTGGGGCATGATGCCGGTGGCCGGATCAATGGTGATGGTGTGGATCTTTTCCGGGTGGTGGTGGGCCACCTCTTCAATGTCCATCCCGCCTTCCGTGCTGGCGACGATGGCAATGCGGCCGGTGGCGCGATCGACCAGCATGGCCAGATAAAGTTCCTTGGCGATATCAACGCCATCGGTGACATAGAGTCGATTGACCTGCTTGCCGGCCGGGCCGGTCTGGATCGTCACCAGCGTGTTGCCCAGCATGTCGGTGGCGGCGGCGCGCACATCATCGGCCGAGCGGGCGAGGCGTACACCGCCCTTGGCTTCCGGGGGGAGTTCCTTGAACTTGCCCTTGCCGCGGCCGCCGGCGTGGATCTGCGCCTTCACGATATAAAGCGGGCCGGGCAGTTTGGCCGAAGCCGCCACCGCCTCGTCAACGCTCATCGCGGCAAAGCCGATCGGCACCGGAACGCCGAATTTGGCCAGCAATTCCTTGGCCTGATATTCATGGATATTCATGGAAAGTCCTTACCCCTCGATTGCCGTGATGCTGCCCCTGGTTCAGGCCAGCGACGGATCAATCCCCCGGCACGCCGTCAGCAATTCCTTCACCGCATCCACGCTGACCTGGAAATTGGCCTTGGCAGACGGTGACAATTCGATCTCGACAATGCGCTCCACGCCGCCGGCGCCCAGGATCACCGGCACGCCGACATAGAGATCGGACACGCCATATTCGCCGTTGAGGTTCACGGCGCAGGGCAGCAGGCGCTTCTGGTCATGGAGATAGGCTTCGGCCATTTCGATGGCGCTGGTGGCGGGCGCGTAATAGGCGCTGCCGGTCTTCAAGAGCGCGACGATCTCGCCGCCGCCCGAACGGGTGCGCTGCACGATGGCGTCGATCCGCTCCTGCGTGCTCCAGCCCATCTTGATCAGATCGGGCACCGGGATGCCGGCGACGGTGGAATATTCGATCACCGGCACCATGGTGTCGCCATGGCCGCCGAGCACGAAGGCGTTGACATCCTTCACGCTGACCTTGAACTCATCGGCGAGGAAGTGGCGGAAGCGGGCGGAATCAAGCACGCCGGCCATCCCGCAGACCATGTGGTGCGGCAGGCCGGAAAATTCGCGCAGCGCCCAGACCATGGCATCCAGCGGGTTGGTGATGCAGATCACGAAGGCATTGGGGGCATTGGCCTTGATCCCCTCACCCACCGCCTTCATCACCTTGAGGTTGATGCCGAGCAGGTCATCGCGGCTCATGCCCGGCTTGCGGGCGACACCGGCGGTGACGATGATGACATCGGCGCCGGCGATATCGGCATAATCGTTGCTGCCCTTCAGGTTCACATCAAAGCCTTCGACGGGGCCGCACTGGGCCAGATCGAGCGCTTTGCCCTGCGGCACGCCGTCCACCACATCGAACAGCACGATGTCACCCAGCGCCTTTTGCGCGGCGAGGTGTGCCAGGGTGCCGCCGATGTTGCCGGCGCCGATCAGGGCGATTTTCTTGCGAGCCATGGGGTGGGCCTTTCTCTCTTGAGTCGGTCAGAATGTCGCAGGTTGGATAGAGACTGACGACGCTGTGTGCAACCGCAGCAATTCCGTATCCGGGCAAAAGAGGGAGGCCGTTTCAGCCGCCGTGGCCAAGCGCCAGATAATCCGCCGACTGCATTTCCATCAGACGGCTGACGGTGCGTTCGAATTCGAAGCTGGAATCGCCGGCGGGATAGAGATCGGCCGGATTGGCTTCGGCGCTGGCGATCAGCTTGACCTTTTGTTCGTAGAGCGCGTCGATCAGATGGATGAAGCGGATGGCCTCGTTGCGGTTTTCCGGGTTGAGGCGCGGAATGCCAACGATGATCAGCGTGTGATAATGGCGGGCAATCGCCAGATAATCGGCGGCGCCCAGCGGTTGCCGGCACAGGCGGGCAAAGCTGAACACCGCAACGCCCTTCAGCGATTTGGGCACATGCAGCATGCGCCCGCCGGGCAGCGGCAGTTCGGCGGCAGGCACATGGGCGCGGTCTTCGGGGGGATAATCGGTCAGGCGGAAAAAGGCGGCCGAACAGGCGGCGGTGGCTTCGGGCCCGTTGGGCACATGCCAGGTGGGGGCGCCGCCCAGTCGCTGCAGCCGGTAATCGGTGGGGCCATCCAAGGTGATCACGTCCATCCGCTGCCCGATCAGATCGATGAAAGGCAGGAACAGGTGGCGGTTGAGGCCGTTCAGATAGAGATCCTGCGGCGGGCGGTTGCTGGTGGTGACGATGGTGGTGCCACGTTCCATCAGGGCGGTGAACAGGCGGGACAGGATGGCCGCATCGGCGATATCCTTGACCTGCATCTCATCGAAACACAGCAGCCGGGCCTCGGCAGCGATGGCGGTGGCAACATGGATCAGCGGATCGGCCTGGCCGGCCGCGCGGGCGGCGTGGATGCGGCCGTGGACATCGGCCATGAATTCGTGGAAATGGGCGCGGCGCTTGGGCGCGATGGCCGAGGCAGCGAAGAACAGATCCATCAGCATGGATTTGCCCCGCCCCACCCCACCCCAGATATAGAGGCCCCGGGGCGGCAGCGGCGGCGCGGCGCCGAACAGCCGGCCGAACAGGCCCGGCGCGGACTGGGGTCGGGCCAATTCCGCTTCCAGCGCGGCGAGGCGGGCGGCGACGCTGGCCTGCGCCGGATCGGGCTTCAGTTCGCCCGCTGCCAGCAACTGGGCATAGCGGGCGGCAAGATCAGTCAACCTGGGTCTCGCCGGGGCGGGTGGCATGGCCTTCGCCATCCGGACGCGGCACCCGCGGCACCTTGCGCATCGTGCCGGTGAAGCTGGCGAGGTTGACGCCGTCCTGCGTCACCAGCCCGCGCACGAACAGCATCTTGCCGGTTTCCTTCAGGATTTCGCCATGGGCCTCGATGGGTTTGCCGACGATGCCGGCCGACAGGAAATCGGTGGCGCACGACAGGGTGACGGCGGCGGAATTTTCCAGCTGGCGGAAGATGAAGGAGAACATCGCCATGTCGATGAACGACATGATGAAGCCGCCGTGCAGATAGCCAAGGCCATTGGAATGCTTGCGCGCGGTTTCCATCCGGCATTCCACCCCGCGCGGGCCTTCGCGGAAATAGAAATCGCCCAACATGGAGGCGAAGCGCCCATCGGGATCGCGGCGCCAGACGGTCCAGCCCGCGTTGGGGCCATCGGTGATGAGTTCGCGTGACATGCCCGCCGGTTAGCGCCGGGCCGCGCGTTCGTCCAGCCATCACGCCGGCCCCTCCGGCAAATGCCCGGGGGCGGCCATCAAGTGGTTGACCTTGCCAAGGCTTTGCAGGCATGAGCGCCACGTTGATCACGCGGGCCCGGCCAGGCGCCAGGACAAGAGGGCCAATCAGCGGGCGATCGGGCGGGGCAGAGCGTGGCATCACTGGCAAGCATTTCGACACGGCTGCGCGGCAATCTGGGCAACCAGTTGCTGGCGTTCGTGTTTCGCGGCCTGTCGGTGCTGCTGGGCTTTCTGATCAGCTATTATGTCGGGCGCACATTCGGCGCCGAAGGCAGCGGCCATTATGCCCTGATCACCCAGACCGGCATGTTGTTTTCGATGCTGGTGCTGGGCGGCATGGATTTTGCCGTGGTGAAGGAATATTCGGCGGCCCCGGCCAGCGGGCGCCAGGCGCATCGCGGATCGATCTGGCGGCTGGTGGGGTTCATCGGCCTGTCAAACCTGGGCTTCATGCTGATGTTTGCCATGTTGCCGCGCAGCCTGACCCTGGAACCCATCGGCCTGAAGCCGGAGCCGATTGCCGTCGCCCTGATTGGTGCGATCATGCTGGGCCGGTCCTACAGCCGGTTGACGGCGGCGTTCCTGCGCTCCCAGGGCGGCAATCTGGCCAGCCAGATCGTCGAGCTGGTGCTGATCCCGCTCATCGTGCTGGCGGCAATTGCGGCGCTGGGCTTTGCCAGTGTCGAAACCCTGCTGATCGCCACGGTGGCGGCCGGGGCCTGCGCCGCCCTGCTGGGGATCGAGCGCAGCCTGAACCGCACGGCCACAGGCCCCGACACGCTGCGCGTTGGTGTGCGCCAGCTGCTGCGCGCCGGGCTGCCGATGTGGGGCCTGGGCGTCGCGCTCAACCTGGCGGACTGGTATTCGGTGGCCATCGTGTCGTCGCTGGGCAGCGTCGCCGATGCCGGGGTGTTCCGCATGGCCTCGCTGGTGGGCAACATGCTCAGCTTTGGCGTGGCCGGCACCATGGGGGTGTTTGCCGCCCATGCCGCGCGGCTGTGGCACAACCAGGATCGCGCCGGGCTGGGCCGGGCGGCGCGGCGCACCATGCTGCTCAACCTGGCCATGGTGGGGGTGCCGGCGATCATCATCTCGCTGTTGGCGCCGTGGATCCTGGGCATCATCGGCCCGGAATTCGTCGCCGGCACCGATGCCCTGCGGCTGTTGATGATCGGGCAATTGTCCTACGCCATCTTCTCCCCGGCGTCGCAGATCCTGGCCATCACCGGCAATGCCAATCGCAACCTGGTGCTGGTGCTGACCACCACCGCGCTGTTCATGGCGGGCGCGCCCCTGCTCTATCTGGCGATGGGCGGTGCCGGGGTGGCGCTGGCCGTGTCGCTGTGGATGCTGTCCCGCAATCTTGTGCAATATGTGATGCTGCGCCGGTTCGTTGGCCTTGATTGCCTGACCGGCCGTGATCTTGGCCCCGCGCCCAACCCAGGAACTGACACGCCATGACCAACCACGCCGCGCCCAGCCTGTCTGTCGGCCTGATCTTCCATTCGTCCAAATCCGGCAACCTGGGGGTGGGGGCGCTGACCAGTGCCGGCCTGTCGATCCTGCGCTCGGTGGCGCGCAGCCTCGATGTGAGGCTGAAGGTCACCTCGTTCGAATGGGATGAGCCGATGGCCCCCTATGTAAGTGGCGAGGATTTCGAGGTGCGCTCGATCCGCATGTCGAACATCGTCAATCCCTTTGATTATTATCGCCAGGTCAAGGCGATGGACATGATGGTGGACATTGGCGCCGGTGACAGTTTTGCCGACATCTATGGCAACAGCCGTTTCCGCAAGTTCATGCTGATGAAGGGGGTGGTGCATGCCGCCGGCGTGCCGTTGATTCTGGCGCCGCAGACGATCGGGCCGTTCAACCAGCCGGCCAACCGCCGCATCGCGCTATGGACGATGAACCGCAGCCTGCTGGTGGCGGCACGGGACGAGGCATCGGCCAAGGTGGCGCTGGCCATGGGCGTGACCAGCCCGGTGCTGCTGGCGTCGGACGTGGCGTTGCGGCTGGATTTCACCCGGTCCGCGCCGATGGGTGGGGCGCGGCCGCAGGTCGGGCTGAACGTGTCGGGCCTGCTGATGGCCGGCGGCTACACCGGCAGCAACCAGTTCGGCCTGCGCGTCGATTATCCCGACATGGTGCGCAGCCTGATCACCGAGTTGCAGGCCGCCGGGGCCGATGTGTGGCTGGTGCCGCACGTGATCAACCCGGACGGGCCGATGGCGGTGGAGGATGATGCCGCCGCCGCGCGCGGCCTGGCCGAGGCCATGCCGGGCGTGAAAATCGCGCCACGCTTTGGCAGCCCGTCGGAAGCCAAGAGCTGGATTTCCGGGCTGGATTTCTTTGCCGGCGCGCGCATGCACGCCTGCATCGCGGCCTTTTCATCGGGCGTGCCGATGGTGGCCCATGCCTATTCCCGCAAGTTCGAAGGCCTGTTCGGGTCCATCGGGTATCGCCATGTCATGGACTGCGCCCGGCTGGACGGGCCGGCGATCGTGGCCGGCACCATGGCCGGCTTCCACAACCGGCAGGCGATTGCCGCCGAAGCGCGCGCGGCGCTGGCCCGCGGGCTGGAGCGGCTGAACTGTTATGAAGGCGCCCTGCGCGAGGTGGCGGCGGCGGCGCTGGCCCGGCGCAGTGTCGACCCGGCGCGGCTGGCGGCGCTGGCCGCGGAAAGCCGCACCAACGCCGCCTGAGGGCGCCATCGGAACATGGGCCGGCCAACCAGCCCGCCGGTTTATTGCCGGCGGCTGGTGGTGACGGCGCCCTGGTTGTCGGGCAGCCTGGCCAGGCGGGCCTCTTCGGCCCGGCGCTGATCCTGCAGGCGGGCAATGCCGAGGATCATGCCGCAGAGCAGGAAGGTGATGTAGAGATTGTCGGTGGTGCTGACCACGGCGCAGGCGGTGACGTAGCTGATCAGCCCAAGGGCCATGCCGCCGGCCAGTTCCTCGAAATGGTTGGCGGCGCGGAAGAAACATCGGATGCCGATATAGGCCGATGTCATCATGCTGCCGAAGAAGCAGATGAAGCCGAGATAGCCGGTGTCGACCAGCAGGTTGATGAACAGGCTGTCGATGATCAGATTGTCACGGCCGGGCACGGCGATGCCGACCTTGTTGACCGAGTTGCCGGCCCCCACCCCCACCGGGTTCTTGCGCAACTGCTTCCAGGCGTTGGCCCATTGCCGGTCGCGGGCATCGTTCGACGCATTATGCTGTTGCCCGCCGAACGTGTACATCTGCGCCCGGTGGCTGGTGGCGAGCACGCCGCCCAGCATGCCGACCATCAGCAACACCACCGCCAGTTGGATGCCGGTTTTCAGGCTGTCGCCCTTCTTCTGCGCGACGAACACCCGGATGGCGGCCATGGCGCCAAAGCCGAACAGCGGAATGATCAGCGACAGCATGGCGGTGCGGGCGTTGCAGAACCACACGGTGTGCAGCACCAGCGGCAGCAGCAACAAGCCGACGATGCGCTTGCGCCCCGTCATCCGCCACATGGCATAGAGCAGCAACGGCATCACCAGCGACAGATACTGGGTGTAATAGAGCACGATCGGGAAGGTGGAGCGGATGCGGTAACGGCTGTCCCCCATGCGGGCCTGGGGGGACAGGATGTTCTGCAGGAAGCCCTGATCGATCTGCATGAAGCTGGGGATATGCTGGGCCCAGGGCGGGCTTTGCATGTAGTTTTCCACCACAGCCACCAGCATGCTGAAGATCGTGCCCAGGATCAGCGTGGTGGTGATGCGTTCGATATAGACCTGCTTGGTGAGGAAGGGCGCGGCGGCGAGCACGGCCGAGACCGACATGATCAGCAGCAGCGAGAAGAAGCCGATGGTGGCGCCCGGCGACGGCGCCAGCGGCAGCACCAGGATGTTGATCGCCACATAGGTGAGATAGAGCCGCACCGGGATCTTCTCGTGGCTGAAGACAGCGACCGCCCGCTCCCGGCTTTCGCGGTGCATGGCATAATGGATCACCACGGAGACCAGCAGGAAAGCCAGCACCACGCGCGGCGGCGTGAGCCATGGCAGGCCGGGCAGCACGATGGCAATATAGCCAGGCCACATGACGAGGCCGAGCAGGAAGGCGAGCAGCAGCTTGAGATAGGGCGGATCGGCGGCGCGGGCGACACCGCGCACCTGCTCCACATCCGGCAGCATCCAGATCACCAGCAGGGCCAGCACCCCGATGGGAGCCGCCGCGATCTTGAGCAGGGCGGTGCCGCCGAGCGCGGTGAGCAGCGAGGCAAAGATGACCACGACGACCATGGTGGCATAGAGCGTGTTGCGCACCAGCGGCCACCAGGGCTGATATTCCAGATGGAAATAGGGCGCCATCACGCGGGCGGTGCGCCGCGTCAGGGTCGTGCGTGTCGCCAGTGCCGCGTTCAAGAAAACCACCTCACCAAATCAGCCCCGCCGGTGGCCGGGCCGCATCATCTGATACGACCTTGCCACAACAAGGTTGCGGTTTTGGGTATCAAAGCTGATGCTGCACCGCAAGGTGGCGGATCACCCCCGGATCAGCCCCGGATCAACCCTGGCGCTCCAGCATCATCAGCTTGATTTCGGCAATCGCCTTGGCCGGGTTCAGCCCCTTGGGGCAGACATTGGCGCAGTTCATGATGGTGTGGCAGCGATAGACGCGGAACGGGTCCTCCAGCGCGTCAAGCCGCTCGCCGGTCATTTCGTCCCGGCTGTCGGCCAGCCAGCGATAGGCCTGCAGCAGGATGGCGGGGCCGAGGAACTTGTCGCTGTTCCACCAATAGGACGGACAGGCGGTGGAGCAGCAGGCGCACAGGATGCACTCATAAAGGCCATCCAGCTTCTCGCGCTCGTCCGGGGACTGGATGCGTTCTTCGCCGGACGGCGCCGGCGTGACGGTCTGCAGCCACGGCTTGATCGAGGCATATTGGGCATAGAAATGCTTGAAATCAGGGACGAGGTCCTTGATCACCTCCATGTGCGGCAGCGGCGTGATCACCACCTCGCCCTTCACCTCCTCGATCGGCTTGGTGCAGGCCAGCGTGTTGGCACCATCGATGTTCATCGAGCAAGAGCCGCAAATGCCTTCACGGCAAGAGCGGCGGAAAGTGAGCGTTGGATCGACCTCGTTCTTGATCTTGATCAGCGCGTCCAGCACCATCGGCCCGGTGGCATCGAGATCGAGCGCATAGCTGTCGTAGCGCGGGTTCTGCCCGTCATCCGGGTTCCAGCGATAGATTTTGAAGCTCTTGGTGCGCGTCGCGCCCGCCGGGGCCGGGTAGGACTTGCCGGTGCCCTTGATGACGCTGTTGGGGGGAAGAGAGAATTCAGCCATGGTCCATCACCGCCTGATCAGTAAGTCCGCGCCTTGGGCTTGATATAGTCGATTTCCTCGGTGAGCGTGTAGGTGTGGACCGGGCGCTTGGCGAGTTCCACCGCGCCGTCGCGGAACCAGCCCAGGCTGTGCACCATCCACTGATCATCGTCGCGATTGGGGAAATCCTCGTGCATGTGGGCGCCGCGGCTTTCGTGGCGGTTGCGGGCCATGTGCATGGTCAGCACGGCCTGGCCGATCATGTTGTCCAGCTCCAGCGTTTCGATCAGATCGGTGTTGAACACCATCGAACGGTCGCTGGTGCCGATGTCGGCCATGCGCTGATAGACGGCGTCGATCTTGCGCACGCCTTCGTCGAGGATTTCGCTGGTGCGGAACACGCCGGCATTGGCCTGCATCGTCTTCTGCATGGCGAGGCGCACCTCGGCCGTGCTGGAACCGCCCTTGGCGTGGCGGAAGCCATCGAGGCGGCCCAAGGCGAAATCGGCATTGTCGGCCGGCAACTTCTGGTGCGGGGCGTTCGCCTTCTGAATGTCGGCAATGCGGTGCGCGGTGGCGCGGCCGAAGACGACCAGATCGATGAGGCTGTTGGAGCCGAGGCGGTTGGCGCCGTGCACCGACACGCAGGCGGCCTCACCCACGGCGAACAGGCCGGGGACAACCTGATCGGGGTTGCCATCCTTCAGGGTGACGACCTCGCCATGATAATTGGTCGGGATGCCGCCCATGTTGTAGTGGACGGTGGGCACCACCGGGATCGGCGCCTTGGTCACATCCACGCCGGCGAACACCTTGGCGGTTTCGGAAATGCCGGGCAGGCGCTGGGCCAGCACGGCAGGATCGATGTGATTGAGGTGCAGGTGGATATGGTCGCCTTCGCCGCCGACACCGCGGCCTTCGCGGATTTCCATCGCCATGGAGCGCGAGACGACGTCGCGGCTGGCGAGATCCTTGGCCGACGGGGCATAACGCTCCATGAAGCGTTCGCCCTTGGAATTGGTGAGATAGCCCCCTTCCCCGCGCGCGCCTTCGGTGATCAGCACGCCCGCGCCATAGATGCCGGTGGGGTGGAACTGCACGAATTCCATGTCCTGCATGGCAACGCCGGCGCGGATGGCCATGCCGCCGCCATCACCGGTGCTGGTGTGGGCCGACGTGGCGGAGAAATAGCAACGGCCATAGCCACCGGTGGCCAGCACCGTCTGATGGCTGCGGAAACGGTGGATGCTGCCATCTTCCATGTTGAGCGCGATGACGCCCTTGCACTCACCATCGACCATGATGAGGTCGATGGCGAAATATTCGATGTAGAAATCGGTCGAGTACTTCAGGCTCTGTTGATAGAGCGCATGCAACATGGCGTGGCCGGTGCGGTCAGCCGCGGCGCAGGTGCGCTGGGCCGGCGGGCCGGCGCCCATGTTCTGCATCATGCCGCCGAACGGGCGCTGATAGATGCGGCCCGCTTCGGTGCGGCTGAACGGCACGCCGAAATGTTCCAGCTCGTAAACGGCGGCCGGGGCCTCGCGGCAGAGATATTCGATCGCGTCCTGGTCGCCCAGCCAGTCGGAGCCTTTGACCGTGTCATACATGTGCCAGGTCCAATGATCGGGGCCCATGTTGCCCAGCGCGGCGGCGATGCCGCCTTGGGCTGCGACAGTGTGGCTGCGGGTGGGGAAGACCTTGGTGATGCAGGCGGTTTTCAGGCCGGCTTCGGCGATGCCCATGGCCGCACGCAGGCCGGAGCCGCCGGCCCCCACCACAACGGCATCATAGACGTGATCAATGATCTGATAGGCTTGCACCACGTGGAAATCCTCAGGCGGCAGACAGGGCGATCTTCAGCACCGAGAAGAGTGCGAAGGCGGCCATGACGAATGTGTAGAAATTCAGGGCCAGCATGGCGATGACGCGCTTTGACCCATGCAGATAATCCTCGAGCATGACCTGCACGCCCAAGCGGAAATGCCAGAAGACGCTGACCACCAGCAGGCACATCGGCACCGCGACAATCGGCTGGGCCAGCCACATCCGGGCGCTGGCATAATCGAGGCTGGGCAGGCGGGCCAGGCTGAAGACGAACCACAGCACCAGGAACAGGCTGGCCACCGCAGTGACGCGTTGCAGCCACCAGTGATGCACCACGCCGCCGCCGGCCGCGCCGAGGCCGCGCACGCGGCCGAGTTGGGTTCCGTTGCCCATGTCAGTACACCTTGCCGAGCAGGATCCAGGCCCAGAAGGCCAGGGTGGCGATGGCGCCGAAGGCAAAGGCCGCCTGCGCCATGCGGCGCGAGGTGACGAGATCATAGCCTTCGCCGGCATCCATGATGAAGTGGCGCAAGCCGCTGCCCATGTGCTGGAACATCGCCCAGGTAAGGCCGATGCCAACCACCGCGCCCAGCGGCGAAAAGACGATATACTGGAAGAAGCGGTAATATTCCGGCCCGCTGGCCAGCGCCGCCAGCCACCAGGCAAAGATCACCACGGCGCCAAAGGCCAGGGCATGGCCGGTGACGCGGTGGGCGATCGACACCGCCATGTGCACCCGCCATTTCCAGATGGTGAGGTGCGGCGACAATGGTCTGGGCGCTGGCGCAGTAGGACGAGAAGCCATTGATCCCCCTTTTGCCCGACGCCGGGTGGCCCCGGGCGGGCGTGATCATCATGTCAGGCCGCATTCATAACGCGCTGGCGCTGCGGTGCAACAGAGAAGCCACTGCCATCTTCAGCCGCACTGGATCAGCACAGTCCGTTCCAGGCCGGCATAACGATGCACCAGCGCGTCGCGATAGCCGTCATCGGCCATCATGTTGAGGAAATGCTGGCGGCTGGGATAGCGGACCAGCAGCAGCTTGTCCCAATCCGTGGCCTCGGTGCCGGCCTGGCCGATGAAGACCTGTTCGCACGGGCCGTCATACAGAACCTCGGCGGCGCTGATATGGCCAACAGCGACGGTGAAGGCGTGTTGATACCGGTCATAGGCATCTTTGCCCGAACAGGGCGCCATGCCCAGTTCCGGCGGATAGGCAGCGGTGGCGCGGAACTTGAGCAGGTTCATCATCACCACCGGCCCGTCGCGGCCATGGTCGCGCAGCGCCCTGACCTGATCGCGCGTGGGATCGATGCTGGCGTCATGATTGGCATGGGTGGGAATGGCCATGGGAAGGGGACTCGCGGTTGCCGGATTTCGGGCGTAGCATGGCCGCAACGACCGCCAGAAGGCGGCGCTGAAAATGGGGAGGTTTCACATGGCGACCCTGTCACCCGCCACCGGCCTGGATGTGCCGTTGTCGGCGATCGATGTGTCTGACGCGATGCTTTATGCCACCGACAGCTGGCGGCCGGTGTTTGCCCGGCTGCGCGCCGAGGCGCCGGTGCACCACCAGGCCAACAGCCCGTTTGGCCCCTATTGGTCGGTCAGCCGCCATGCCGATATCCAGGCGGTGGAAGCGCGGCCGGACATTTTCTCGTCTGACATGAAATATGGCGGGATCACCATCCTGGACCAGGTGGGCGAGATCAACCGCCCGCAATTCATCGCCGCCGACCGCCCTTATCATGGCGAGCAGCGGCGGGTTATCGCACCGGCCTTTGGCCCGGGCGAGATGGCCAAGATGGCCGATTCCATCCGGCTGCGCACCGGCCAATTGCTCGACAAGCTGCCGTTCGGCACCGAGTTCAACTGGGTCGAGCGGGTTTCAATTCCGCTGACCACCGACATGCTGGCGATCCTGTTCGATTTCCCCTGGGCCGACCGGCATCTGCTGACCCTGTGGTCGGATATTGCTGGCGACATCGAAATGGCGCTCAACCCTGTGACGGCGGCGGAGTCGGTGCGGCACGGCAAGGAGATGCTGGCCTATTTCGACCGGCTGTTTGCCGAGCGCAAGGCGATGCCGCCCAGCAACGATCTGATTTCGATGATGGTCCATTCGGAATCGATGGGGAACATGCCGGATCAGGAACGGATCGGAAATCTGATCCTGTTGATCGTGGGCGGCAATGACACGACGCGCAACAGCATGTCGGGCCTTGTGGCGGCGTTTGACCGCTATCCCGACCAGTGGCGCAAGCTGATCGACGATCCTGGCAAGATCGCCGGCGCGGTGCCGGAGATCATCCGCTGGCAAACGCCGCTGGCCCATATGCGCCGCACCTGCGTGGCTGACAGCGAGATCGCCGGCGTGCCGGTGAAGACGGGCGACAAGATCGTCATGTGGTATATCTCGGGCAACCGCGACGAGAGCGTGTTTCCCGATGCCGAACGGCTGGACATCGAGCGGCCCAATGCGCGGCGCCATCTGGCGTTCGGGTTTGGCGTGCACCGCTGCGTCGGCGCGCGGCTGGCCGAGCTGCAGATCCAGATCCTGCTGGAACAGATGCTGGAACGGCGCATGACGGTGCGGGTCAGCGGGACGCCAAGCCATGTGGTGCAATGTTTCGTGCATGGTTATACCAACCTGCCCGTCATCATCGAACGCCACTGAGGCTTGCCCTTGCCAAAGATCGACCCCGCCACCTTGCCGCGCAACGAGGGTTCCAATTATCTGCCGCCCTATCATGAGGCGGTGGCCGGCCGGGCCTGGCAGGCGGTGGCGGCGGCGGGCGGGCTGACGCAATTTGGTGCCAACCTCGTCACACTGGCGCCGGGGGCATGGTCGAGCCAGCGCCATTGGCACAGCCACGAGGACGAGATGGTGGTGATGCTGGACGGCGAGGCGGTGCTGGTGGAGGAGAATGGCGAGACGCTGTTGCGCGCCGGTGACATCGCCTGTTTTCCGGCCGGGGCCGCCAATGGCCATCATCTGCAGAACCGCAGCGCCCTGCCCTGCCGCTTCCTTGCCATCGGCACCAATCATGAGCAGCTGGACGAATGCCATTATCCCGATATCGACATGCATCTGGATCGGCAAGGGTTCCGGCGCAAATCATGATGGCCCGCCGCGCGCTTCTGGCCGCTGGCCTGGCCAGCCTGCTGCCGGCGCGGCTGGCCGCACGGCCGCTGCGGCAAGGGGCGAGCGCGCCGGGCCTGCGGCTGGCGCCCGACCGCGAGGCGATGGTGCCGGTGCCGGGCGGGCGAATTTATGCGCGGGTGAATGGCGCGCTTGATGGCAGGCGGCCGCCGGTTCTGTTCATCCATGGCGGGCCAGGCAGTTCGCACTGGGGCTGGCTGAATGCCACGGCGCTGGCCGATGAGCGGGCGGTGATCCTGTATGACCAGCTGGATTGCGGCCGTTCGGACCGGCCGGGCGATCCGGCCAACTGGACGGTGGCGCGTTTCCTTGCCGAGATCGAGGCGATCCGCGCCCACTTCGGCATCCCGCGCTGGCACGTGCTGGGGGGCAGCTGGGGCGGCACGCTGGCGCTGGAATATGGTGCCACCCGCCCCGCCGCGCTGGCCGGGCTGGTGCTGCAATCACCGTTGGTGGCGACAGCAGTGTGGTTGCAGGATGCCGCCCTGTTGAAAGCCGGCATGCCGGCCGATGTGCGCCAGTTGCTGGACGCGTGCGACACGCCGGGGGCGGCGCCCGCTGCCGCCTGCCAGGCTGCGACCGATGCCTTTTATGCCGCGCATGTGCGCCAGGTCATACCGCCGCCGGCCATCGCCGCCTACAGGGATGCCCTGCCCGCGCCCTTTGCCGCCGGGCTTTACAACCATATGTGGGGCCGGGCGGAGTTCACCTGCACCGGCACGTTGAAGGATTATGACGGGCGGCCGCTGCTGGCCCGGCTGGACGGGACGCGCAGCCTGTTCGTCGCCGGCGCCGATGATGAGGCCCGGCCCGAGACCGTGGCCGGTTTTGCCCGCGCGGCCGGAGCGCAATTCGCCGCGATTCCGGACGCGGCCCACAGCATCATGCTCGACAATCCAGCGGCTTATCTTGGTTTGCTCAGGCCGTGGTTGCGGCAGCAAGACGCTTGAAGGTGGAATAGCGCGGATTGTCCACCGCGCACTTGGCCTGGGCGACGGCGAGAAGCGCGTCGATCAGGCCGGGCGTCGCCTCCCCCTTGGCGCCCGCGCGCAGATCGGCGCACAGGCCGGCGCGCAGCAGGTCCAGATCATCATTCCGGCCCATCACTGCGGTCAGCAGTGCCGTTTCCGTTGCCTGTGGGGCTTGCGCCAGTTCGCGCGCCACGATGGCCAAGGCATTTTGCGCCACCTTGGCGTGAAAGGCGCGGCGGCCCGACAGTTCGGGCTCCAGTTCGGCGAGGAACAATTGCACCGCTTCGATCAGGGTGGTGGCTTCGATCTGTTCGGCCATCACAGGCTCCCGAACTTGAGCAGGTGCATCAGGTCCAGCTCAACCTCTGACACGCGGCGGCCGATGGCGGCGCGTTCCACGTTGCGCAGCCGGCCCGACACATGGTCATCCCCCAGTTGCAGGCAGGCGATGCCCCATTTCAGCGTGCCCCACACTTCCCACAGATGGGCGCGCGTGCGGTCCACCGGGCCGCCGCCGGCCGCTTCATAGGCCTGATAGAGGGCATCGCGATCGCCAAAGCCGCCAACCGGCTTGTCCCACAGGCCAAAGCGCCAGGCGTTGCAGCACAGCCAGCCCAGATCCTCGTGCCCATCTCCCAGATGCGCCAGTTCCCAATCGAGGACGGCGACCAGCCCGTCGGGCGCGACAAGAAAATTGCCGGAACGGAAATCGCCGTGGACGATCGCGGTTGCCGGCCGGTCCTCCACCCGTTCCCTCAGCCAGGCGAAGGCCAGATCGAACACCGGACTGTCCACCCCGAAGCGGCGATAATTGGCAAACATGCGTGCGAGGCCTTCGGCGGTGCTGCCGCTGGCCAGGGCAAGGCCGGCGGCGCTGGCCAGCGGCAGGCGGTGCAGCCGGGCCAGCACGGCGGCGCACTGGCCGGTGAGGGCGGCGCGCGCCGCGGCATAGTCCGGCAGTTTCAGCCATCGCGGCGCCAGCGCCTCGCCGGGCAGGCGCGCCATGATGAAGCCTTCGCCCAGGCCATCTGTGGGGCCCAGCACGCGCACCACCTCGGCCACCGGCAGGCCGGCCTGATAAGCGATCTGTTGCAGCCGGGCCTGATCGGCGCGCGGCAGGCCGCCTTCGGGAACAGCCCCGGTGGCGGCGCATTGCAGGATCAGCGGCCAGGGGCTGCCGGTGGCATCGCCGTGCACCGCATCCACGGCATAGGTCGCCGACGATGCGCCGCCCGACAATTGTTCGACCCGGGTGACGGGCACGCCCAGCAGGGCGGCGAGATGATCCGGGGTCGGCGTTGCCATCAATCGCTCACCAGCCGGGCATAGGAGAGTTCGTCAAACCAGCTGTCGCCCTCGCGCCAGCTCTGGACGAAGCGGCCTTCAAGGCGGAACCAGTTGCGTTCCAGCACGCGCTGGGCCGGGCGGTTGCGCACATCGGTGACGGCGACGATGCGGCGGCGATCGCGGTGGAACAGCACGCGCACCATCGCCTCCACCGCCTCGCTGCCGATGCCCTTGCCGCGCTGGGCCGGATCAACGGCAAAGCCGATTTCGGCCGTGGCGTTGAACGGCGGCGAGAAGCGTATGCCCAGATCCCCCAACATGATGCCATCCTTGCCGAGGATGGTGAATTGCTGCCACCCGTCGGAATCGGGAGCCGCGCGCTGTTGCATGGCCGCGATCATCGCCACGCTCTCGTCCATGCTGCGGGTAACCGGGTCATAGGGGGCGCTGGCGCGGATGACGTGCCATTCCCGGGCTTCGGCGATGCGCATCGGCCGGATGACCAATCGTTCCGTGCTGAATTCCCAATCGGCCATGACCCGCCCCTTTTATTCCAGATTGTTGCCCATTTCCCTCGCACGCCGGCAATGTTGCTTCAAGCCGCCCGGCAAAGCTGTGCCAGTGCTTGAAAAAGCATTGAACATCTGTAAGCCATGCCCCGTCGCCCGAGCCAACGGGCGGAATCGGGGCTGCCCCCAAACTTGTTTGCCACGGCCCCGGCAATTGGGAAGGAACGACATGTCGATCAAGGAATTCAAGGGCACGCTCGCCCTGCGCGCAGCGTTGCTGGTGGGTGCGGCCGCCTTTGCCGGCCCGGTGCTGGCCCAGGCTGCGGCCCCGGTCGCGGCGGACGAGACCGCCGACGAGGACATCATCATCGTCACTGCCAGCAAGCAGGCCAAGACCTTGCAGGACACGCCGATCGCGGTGTCGGTGGCCAGCAAGGCCGCGCTGGAAGTGGCGCAGATCCGCGACGCGCTTGACCTGCAGACGCTGGTGCCCAGCTTGCGCGTCTCGCAGCTGCAATCGTCGGCCAACACCAACTTCATCATCCGCGGTTTTGGCAACGGCGCCAACAACGCCGGCATCGAACCGTCGGTCGGTGTGTTCATCGACGGCGTCTATCGCAGCCGCTCCGCCGCCCAGATCGGCGACCTGCCCAGCCTGGAGCGGGTGGAAGTGCTGCGTGGCCCGCAATCGACCCTGTTCGGCAAGAACGCCTCGGCCGGCATCATCTCGGTGGTGACCTCCGAACCCAAGTTCGACTGGGGCGGCAACGCCGAACTGTCGTATGGCAATTTCAACGCCATCGTTGCTCGCGCCGAAGTCACCGGCCCGATCACCGACACGCTGGCCTTCAGCCTGGCCGGCAACTACAACCGCCGCGACGGCTATGTGCAGAACGTCAACCTGAACCGCGACGAGAATGAGCGCAACCGTGGCGGCGTGCGCGGCCAGCTGCTGTTCAAGCCGTCGGACGATTTCAAGCTGCGCATTATCGGCGATTATGACAAGATCGACGAAGTCTGCTGTTCGGTGGTGAACATCGTTGACGGCCCGACCGGCAATGCCGTGCGCGCCCTGGGCGGCCGCGTCATTTCCAACCAGCCGCTGGCCCTCACCTCGGCCACCAACTTCGCGTCGACCAACAAGATCGACAACTATGGCGTGTCGGCCCAGGCCGATGCCAAGACCGGCAGCTTCGATCTGACCTTCATCGGTTCGTATCGCGGCGTGCGGCTTTCGACCAATGCCGACAGCGATTTCACCAGCGCCGACATCATTGGCCAGAACCGCGGCCGCAACGCCATCAACACCTTCACGGCGGAAGCCCGCATCGCGTCGAAGTTTGACGGCCCGATCAACTTCCTGCTCGGCGCCTTCTATTTCCACGAAAATATCGACGCCCAGGCCGCGCTGACCTTTGGCCGCGATTTCCGTGGCTATGCCAGCGCGCTGTCGGGCGGGGCCTATGTCAACCTGGAGCCGACGCTGCGCGCGCTGCTGCCGGGCACCCCGGCCGGCCAGTTCGGCGGCCAGGGCCAGGGCCGGTTCGAGGATTATGACTACAAGAACCGCGCCATCTCGATCTTCGGCACGGTGGACTGGAACATCTTCGACAACCTGACCTTCACCGCCGGCGGCAACTTCACCCGTGACACCAAGCGGGTGGCCACCAACGTGGTGTCGACCGACGTGTTCTCCGGCCTCGACCTGGTGCGTGCCGGCGTGAACGCCGGGGTGCCGGCCACCGTGGCCGCCACCAGCGCCAACCCGTTCCTGGGCCTGCGCGCGCTGCAGTTCCTGCCGCCGTTCCTGAACTTCCCCAATGCGGTGGAAGACGGTCGCACGTCGGATGATGACTTTGCCTACACGCTGCGCCTGAACTGGAAGGCCAGCGACAACATCAACGTCTATGCCACCCATGCCACCGGCTTCAAGGCCAGCTCCTTCAACCTGTCGGCGGACTCGCGGCCCTTTGCGTCGCAGTTCATCCCGGGTTCGACGGCGCAGGTTCCGGCCCCGGCGGCGTCGCCGATCCGCACCGCGCTGGGCGCCGCCCTGCCGGTGAACCTCACCACCGGTTCGCGCTTTGCCAACCCGGAACATGCCACCGTGTATGAACTGGGCGTCAAGGGCCAGTGGCAGGGCTTTGCCGTCAACCTGGCGATCTTCCGCCAGATCCTGAACGGCTTCCAGAGCAACGTGTTCTCGGGCACCGGCTTCATCCTGGCCAACGCCGATCAGCAGTCGGTGAACGGCGTGGAACTCGACACCTCGATGTCGCCGATCAAGGATCTGCGCATCACCGCCAACTTCACCTATCTGGATGCGAAGTATGACAGCTTCCCGGGCGGTGCGGCGCTGGTGGCCGGCAGCTTCTCCACCGTGCCGCTGGACCTGACGGGCCAGCGCGTGGCGGGCACGCCGCGCTTTGCCACCTCGCTGGGTGCGGATTATACCATCCACGCCAGCGACAGCGCCAAGGTGCTGTTCCACCTCGATTATCAGCATGAAAGCTCGGTGCAGATCGCCCAGGGCACCGTGCCGTTGACCCGCGAAGTCAACATGCTGAACGGTTCGGCGACCATCACCATCGACAACAAGTTCGATTTCTCGCTGTGGGGCCGCAACCTGACCAACGCCGCCTGGGTGACGACGATCTTCCCGGGCGTGGCGCAGGCCGGCACGCTGTCGGGCTATCGCAACCAGCCGCGCACCTACGGCATCCTGGCCCGCTATCGCTTCTGAGCGGCGGCGGATCGCCAATGACGGGGGGCGCGCCTGCCAAGGGCGCGCCCCTTTTCGTTGCCGCGCTTGCCAAGCATGGCCTGCCGCCCGTAAAGCCGCGCGGTGAATCCATGGGAGCTTCTTGCCCTGGCCTTCGGGCTGGCCAACATGCTGCTGCTCTCGCAGCGGTCGGCCTGGAACTATCCCTGCGGCATGGTGATGGTGGCCATATTGGCCGGCGTGTTCGTGGAGGCGCGGCTCTATGCCGTGGCCGGCCTGCAGATCTTCTTCTTTCTGGCCCAGGCCCAGGGGCTGCTGGCCTGGATGAAGGCGCCGCGCGATGATGGCGCGGTGCAGGTGCGCGCCCTGCCGCGCCGGGGCTGGCCGCTGGTGATCGGCGTTGGCATTGCCGCATCGGCGCTGCTGGCCCTGCTGCTGAGCGAGACCGATGCCGCAGCGCCGATCAGCGATGGCAGCGTGGCCGGCTGGTCATTGGTGGCACAACTGCTGACCAACGGCCGCTATGTCGCGTGCTGGCCGTTGTGGGTGGGGATCAACATCCTGTCGATCATCCTCTATGCCGGCCAGGCGCTGTGGATCACGGCCGGCCTGTATGTCGCCTTTCTGGGCACGGCGCTCTACAGCTGGCGGCTGTGGCAGCGGGCGCTGGCGACGGCGTGATGCCCATGCTGCACGTGTGCTTCACCGGGGTGGAATCGACCGGCAAGACCAATCTGGCCGACCGGCTGGCCCGACTGCTGGGCGGGGTGGTGATGCCGGAATATGGCCGCGAATATGCCGAAACCATCGGCACCGATTTCAGCGAGGCAGCGCTGCGCACCATCGCCCATGTGCATGCGGCGCGCCGCGCCCGGCTGGTCGCGGCCCACCCGGCGCTGTTGATCGAGGATACCGATGTGGTGACGACGGCGGCCTGGTTCCGCATGTTGCACCACCGCCGCGACCCGGAGCTTTCGGCGATGCCGGCCACCGCCGATGTTTACCTGCTGTTCGCACCCGACACGCCGTGGGTGGATGATGGCACCCGCCAGTTCGTCGGGCTGGAACGGCTGCGCTTTCAACAGGTGATCGAGGATGAACTGGCCTTGCGCGGCATTGACCCGGTGCTGATAGCCGGCAATTGGGAGCAGCGGCGCCAGCAGGCACTGGCGGTGATCCAGCGGCGCCTGCAACCGGCCCCGGATGCCGCCGCAGCGAAAGGGTGATGGCATGACGACTGTGTTGCTGACCGGGGCATCACGCGGCATTGGCGCTGCGGCCCACGGCGCGCTGGCCGCGGCCGGCCTGACGGTGATCGGCCAATCGACGGCGGGCGGCAACGGCCTGATCGCCGCCGATTTCGCCGAACCGCGCAGCGCCGATGCCCTGTGGGCGCAGGCGCTTGAGCGCGCCGGTGGGCGCATCGACGTGTTGGTGAACAATGCCGGCGTGTTCGAGGCGGCCGATATCGCGGATGCCGATGGCTTTGCCAGCGCCTGGGCGCGCAGCCTGGCGATCAACCTGCAATCGGCCGCCGATCTGTGCCGCCATGCCGTGCTGCATTTTCAGCAGCATGGTGGCGGGCGCATCATCAATGTTGCCAGCCGCGCCGGCCATCGCGGCGATTCGCCGAAGCATTGGCATTATGCGGCGGCCAAGGGCGGCATGCTGGCGATGACCAAGAGCATCGCACGCGCCTATGCCGGGCAGAATATCCTGGCCTTTTCGATCACGCCGGGCTTCACCATGACCGGCATGGCCGAGGATTATCTGGCCAGCCGCGGCGGCGACAAGTTGCTGGCCGACATCCCGCTGGGCCGGGTGGCGATGCCGGACGAGGTGGGCGAGACCATCCGCTGGCTGGCGACCAGGGCGCCGCCGTCCCTCACCGGGGCCACCATCGATATCAACGGCGCGTCCTATGTGCGCTGAAGCAAGGAAGTGAGATGCCGAACGTCACGGTTGTGGGCGCCCAGTGGGGCGATGAGGGCAAGGGCAAGATCGTCGACTGGCTGTCGGCGCGGGCCGATGTGGTGGTGCGCTTCCAGGGCGGGCACAACGCCGGCCACACGCTGGTGGTGGGTGACAAGGTCTACAAATTGTCGTTGCTGCCGTCGGGCATCGTGCGCGGCACCCTGTCGGTGATCGGCAATGGCGTGGTGTTCGATCCCTGGCATTTCCGCGACGAGGTGGCGCGTATTGCCGGCATGGGCGTCAACATCACGCCTGACAATCTGGCCGTTTCGGAAACCGCGCCGTTGATCCTGCCGCTGCACCGCGATCTGGATGCCCTGCGTGAGGATGCGATGGGCGCCGGCAAGATCGGCACCACGCGGCGCGGCATCGGCCCGGCCTATGAAGACAAGGTGGGCCGCCGCGCGCTCAGGGTGGTTGATCTGGCGCATCTGGATGCCATCGAACCGCAGCTGGAACGGCTTCTGGCCCACCACAATGCACTGCGCGCCGGCTTTGGCGTGGCACCGGTGGATGCCGAAGAGCTGAAGGCGCAGTTGGCCGATGTGGCGCCGGCAGTGCTGCCCTATATCCAGCCGGTGTGGAAGCGGCTGCGCGATGCCCGCTGGCGGCGGGACCGCATCTTGTTCGAAGGCGCGCAGGGCGTGCTGCTGGATGTCGATCATGGCACCTGGCCCTTTGTAACCTCGTCCAACGTGGTGGCCGGCCAGGCGGCGGCCGGATCGGGCATGGGGCCTGATGCCACCGGCTATGTGCTGGGCATCGTCAAGGCCTATACCACCCGGGTCGGTTCCGGCCCCTTCCCCACCGAGCAGGACAATGCGGTGGGCGAACGGCTGGGCACGCGCGGGCATGAATTCGGTACGGTGACCGGCCGCAAGCGCCGCTGCGGCTGGTTTGATGCCGTGCTGGTGCGCCAGGCCATTGCGGTGGGCGGCATCACCGGCATGGCGCTGACCAAGCTGGACGTGCTCGATGGACTGGACACGGTGATGATCTGCACCGGCTATCGCCTGGATGGCCGCGAGTTGGATTATCTGCCGGCGCACCCGGCCGAACAGGCACGGGTGGAACCGATTTACGAGGCGTTTGAAGGCTGGAGCGAGTCGACCGCCGGGGCGCGCAGCTGGGCGCAGCTGCCAGCACAGGCGATCAAATATATCCGCCGGATCGAGGAATTGACCGAATGCCCGGTGGCCCTGGTGTCGACCAGCCCGGAACGGGATGACACGATCCTGGTGAAGGACCCGTTCCGCGATTGAGTGCGCGCCGCAGGTCCGTTAGCAACGGGCTATGCCCCTCTCCCTTTTTGCGCTGGCCGCCGCGACGGCCTTTGCCTGCCAGAACCCCAGCCATCATGATGGGGACAATGTGCGCTGCGCCAATGTGGCGGAGACCATTCGGCTGCAGGGCATTGACGCGCCGGAAATGCCGGGGGCCTGCCGGCCGGGGCGGGATTGCACGCCGGGTGATCCCTTTGCCGCCCGCGATTATCTGCGCGGCCTGACGCAGGGGCGCACGCTGGCATGCCGGCAGGAGGATGTGGACCGTTATGGCCGCATCATCGCGCGCTGCGCCGCAGACGGGGTGGACCTGAGCTGCGCGATGATCGGCGCGGGCCATGCCGTGCCGCGTTATGCCGCCATTGACTGTGATGGGGCCGGGGTCGCGGTGCCGCAGGCGCCAGCCCCGCCAGCGCCGATGGCCAGCCCGGAATGGCCGGTGATTGACCGGGTGGTGGTACCCGAAGATGCGCCGCCGGCGCGCGAACCGCGGCGGCTCGATTGGCCCTGGCTGGTGGCCGGCTGGCTGCTGCTGGTCAACGTCCTGACCTATATCATGTTTGCCATCGACAAGGCCCGCGCTCGCGCGGTGCGGCTGTGGCGGGTGCCGGAACGCTGGTTGTTCACGCTGGCCGGCCTGGGCGGCAGCCCGGCAGCCTGGGCGGCCATCACCCGGCTGCGCCACAAGAGCGCCAAGGACAGTTTCAAGCTGCGCCTGTTGGGGATCAGCGGGGTGCAGCTTGGCGCCGTGGCCGGCGGCATCTGGTGGTGGCTGGGCAGGTGATTGCCTGCATCGTTCAGGCCGAACGGGCAAATTGATTGGCGCTGCCGGCCCGGCCCGCCTATGTAGCGGGCATGAGCAAGCATGATTTCGACCTGTTGGTGATTGGTGCCGGTTCGGGCGGGGTGCGGGCCAGCCGCATTGCCGCCAGCCATGGTGCGCGGGTGGCGGTGGCCGAGGAATATCGCGTCGGCGGCACCTGCGTGATCCGCGGCTGTGTGCCCAAGAAGCTGCTGGTTTACGGGGCCCATTTCGCCGAGGATCTGGAAGATGCCGCGCGCTTTGGCTGGCAGATCGCGGCCAAGCGCTTTGACTGGCCGACGCTGCGCGACAATGTGGCGGCCGAGGTCGACCGGCTGAATGGCCTGTATCAGAACACGCTGGACAACAACCAGGTGACGACCCTCTTGGGCCATGCCCGCCTGGTTGATGCCCACACGGTCGAGGTGGCGGGCCAGCGCCACACTGCCGGCACCATCCTGATCGCCAGTGGCGCGCGGCCGTTCATTCCCGATGTGCCGGGCGCCGAACATGGCATCACGTCGAACGAGGTCTTCCAGTTGCCGGAACTGCCGCGGCGCATGGTGATTGCCGGCGCCGGTTATATCGCCACCGAATTTGCTGGCGTGTTCCACGAACTGGGCAGCGATGTGACGGTGATCAACCGCAGCGACACGATCCTGCGCGGCTGGGAACCGGCGCTGGCTGACCGGTTGCTGACGATTTCCATGGCGAAAGGCATCAATTTCAAACTGAATTGCCGGCTGGAACGCGTTGAAAAGACGGGTGATGGCCTGGTGCTGCACTTTGCCGATGGCAAGCGCATCGAAACCGACGTGATCCTGTGGGCGCTGGGCCGCGTGCCCAACACCGAAGGCCTGGGGCTGGCCGATTTGGGCGTGTCGTTGAACGAAAAGGGCGCGATTGCCGTGGATGCCGACAGCCGCACCAGCGTGCCGAGCATCTTTGCCGTGGGCGACGTGACCGACCGGGTGCAGCTGACCCCGGTGGCCATCCGCGAGGGCCACAGCTTTGCCGATCGGCAGTTTGGCGGCAAATCCTGGCGGGTGGATTACAGCGCCATCCCCTCGGCCGTGTTTTCCAACCCGCCGCTGGGCAGCGTGGGGATGACCGAGGCCGAAGCGCGCAATGCTTTTGGTCAAGTGAAGATCTATACCTCCGATTTCCGGCCGATGAAGAATGTGCTGGCCGGCCGCAACGAGCGCGCGCTGTACAAGCTGGTGGTGGATGCCGCCAGCGACCGGGTGGTGGGCGCCCACATGATCGGGCCAGACGCGCCGGAAATCCTGCAGGCCGTGGCGATTGCGGTGAAGGCCGGGCTGACCAAGGCGCAGTTTGACGACACGATGGCGCTGCACCCGACGATGAGCGAGGAACTGGTGCTGATGCGCTGAAGCGCGGCCAGCGCGCGTGCCGCGCGCGGACTCGCGCGAAGCCGGCCGGCGGGTTCTGGCAAGCCGGCGCCACGGCTTTGCCGGGGCAGAGGCTCGCCAGAAGCCCGTTCGACGTCACGAACGCCCCTGCCCCTTCGGGCCCCTCCGTCGCCCTGCGGGCGCCACCTCCCCAAACAAGTTTGGGGAGGATTGTTGCACCCTCAGGCAAAATGCCGCAAAGCGACATGGTCATGACGAAGAACTGGACCCCCGACAGCTGGCGTGCCTGCGAGGCCCGGCAATTGCCCACTTACCCCGATGCGGCAGCGCTGGCGGCGGTTGAAGCGGAATTGCGGTCCTATCCGCCGCTGGTGTTTGCCGGTGAAGCGCGCGACCTGACCGAGCGTTTGGCCACGGTGGCGGCGGGCGATGCCTTCCTGTTGCAGGGCGGCGATTGTGCCGAAAGCTTTGCCGAATTCCACCCCAACACCATCCGCGACACGTTCCGGGTGCTGTTGCAGATGGCGGTCACCCTGACCTTTGCCAGCAAGATGCCGGTGGTGAAGGTGGGCCGCATGGCCGGCCAGTTCGCCAAGCCGCGTTCTGGCGATTTCGAGGAGCAGGACGGCGTTTCGCTGCCGAGCTATCGCGGCGACAATGTCAACGACATCGCCTTCACGCCCGAAGCCCGCACGCCCGATCCGCAGCGGATGATCCGCGGCTATCTGCAATCGGCGGCGACCTTGAACCTGCTGCGCGCCTTTGCGTCGGGTGGCTATGCCAATCTGCACCAGGTGCACAAATGGAACCTGGACTTTGCCGCGCGCAGCCCGTGGGCCGATCAATATGCCCAGCTGGCCGATCGCATCGGCGAGGCGCTGGATTTCATGGCCGCCATTGGCCTGTCGCCCGAAACCGTGCCGCAGTTGAAGGGCACCAGCTTCTTCACCAGCCACGAGGCGCTGCTGCTGGGCTATGAAGAGGCGATGACCCGGCAGGACAGCCTGACCGGCGATTGGTATGACACGTCGGCCCACATGCTGTGGATCGGCGACCGCACCCGCTTTGCCGGCAGCGCCCATGTGGAATTCCTGCGCGGCGTGGGCAATCCGCTGGGCCTGAAGTGCGGGCCGAGCCTGGAGCCGGATGACCTGATCCGCCTGATCGACACCTTGAACCCCGGCAATGTGCCCGGCCGTCTCACCCTGATCACCCGCTTTGGCCATGACAAGGTGGAGCAGCATCTGCCGCGCCTGATCCGGGCGGTGACGCGCGAGGGCCGGCATGTGGTGTGGAGCTGTGACCCTATGCACGGCAACACGATCAAGGCCGGCGGCGGCCTGAAGACCCGCCCGTTCGAGCGGATCCTGGCCGAAGTGAAGGCGTTTTTTGCCACCCACCGGGCCGAAGGCACCCACGCCGGGGGCATTCATCTGGAAATGACCGGCCAGGATGTAACCGAGTGCACCGGCGGCGCCATCGCCATTTCCGACGAGGGGCTGGCCAGCCGGTACCAGACGCAGTGCGATCCGCGCCTGAACGCCAGCCAGAGCCTTGAAATGGCCTTTCTGATTGCCGAGGCGCTGAAGGACGAGCGCGACGCCATCGCCCGCAGTGCGGCGGCCTGACCGGCGGCGCGTTTACCTTTTTCTCATCCTATCGCTTTAAGCACGGCAACTTCGCGGTGCGGTTTTGCCGTGCTGGTGGAAAAGTCCCGGTTGCGTGGCGTGATTCAGTCTTTGTTATAGTTTGTCGGCAATAAAGAGAATTGCATTTTCGGTTCACAGATTCGTCTGAGCAACTGGTTGCCAGACGGTTTATTCTTTTCGCTATTCACGGTTCGGCGCGTGCGCCGTGCGGGGGAGAAGGGCCGGCCAGACCACTGCGGTCGGCCCTTCGACGCGAATGCCGGCCTTGGGCCTGCCGATAATGGGAATGGCATCCGGCCGCGCCACGGCGGATGAAGGGGGGCGAAAGGATGCCCACCGATGCGTTCATACCCCCTGCCCAACGCCCGCCATGATCTGACCGGGATGGTCGCGCTTGTGACCGGGGCGTCATCCGGCCTGGGCGCCCGCTTTGCCCGGGTGCTGGCCGCGGCCGGCGCGCGGGTGGCGCTGTGCGCGCGGCGGGTGGACCGGCTGGACGGGCTGGTGGCCGAGATCAAGGCCGCTGGCGGCGATGCCATGGCCTTTGCCGTCGATGTTGCCGATCAGGATCAATGCCTTGGCCTCGCCGAACGGGTGGAGGCCGCGATGGGCCCGGTGGCGATCCTGGTGAACAATGCCGGCATTCCCGATGCGGCACGGGCCCACAAGCTGAGCCCACAGCTGTTCAACCAGGTGATGGCGGTCAATGTGCATGCGCCCTGGCTGTTGTCCACCAGCGTCGCCGCGCGGCGCATTGCCGATGGCGGCCCGCTGCGCATCGTCAATATCGCATCGATGGCGGCGTTTGAATACAACGGCCATGGTGCCGCGCTGTACAGCATGACCAAGGCCGCCGTGGTGCGGATGACCGAGGTGCTGGCGGTGGAATGGGCAAAATTCCCCATCAATGTCAATGCGATAGCGCCGGGCGCCTTTGCCAGCGAGATGATGGACGGCATGTTGGGCCGCATGGGCGACATCACCCAGCATTTCCGCCGCAAGCGGCTGGGCGATCCGGCAATGATGGATTCCACCCTGCTCTATCTGGTGGCGCCGGCCGGCGAGGCGGTGACCGGCACCATCATCAAGATCGACGACGGCCAATCCAACAGGTGATCGCATGACCTATGAAACCATCCAGATCGACCAGCGCGGGCCGGTGGACTGGCTGACCCTGAACCGGCCGGACCAGTTGAACAGCATCAACAACCGGATGGTGGCCGAACTGTCGGATTATTTCGGCGGCCTGTTCCACGCCGCCGGCACCCGCATCGTGGTGATGAAGGGCGCCGGCCGGGCGTTCTGCGCCGGGCTGGATATCAAGGCGCAAGGGTCTGAACCTGCGCCCTTTGGCGGCGGTTTTGGCTTTCAGGGCTGGCTGGCCGATGTTTATGTGAAGATGCGGCGCTGCCCGCAGCCGATTGTCAGCCTGGTGCACGGCCCGGCCTGTGGCGGCGGTTTTGCCTTTGCCTTGGCCAGCGACATCCGCATTGCCGGGGAAAGCGCACGGATGAACGCCGCCTTCATCAAGCTGGGCCTGACCAGCTGCGACATGGGGGTTTCCTATTTCCTGCCGCGCCTGGTGGGGGCCAGCCTTGCCGCCGAGCTGATGATGACCGGCCGGTTCGTGGACGCCAACCGCGCGCTGGCGACCGGATTGGTCAGCCAGGTGGTGGCGGATGATGCGCTGGAGGCGGCGGGCGAGGCGCTGGTGGCCGAAATGCTCGCCACTTCGCCCATTGGCCTGAGGATGACCAAGGAGGGCCTGGGCTTTGCCATCGATGCGCCCAGCCTGGAGGCGGCGATTGCCCTGGAAAACCGCAACCAGCTGATGGCGGCGGCCAGCGATGATTTCAAGGAAGGGCTGGCGGCGTTCCTGGAGAAGCGGCCACCGCGTTATTCGGCCTAGGCGCCTATGCGGGCGACGAGGCCGACGGGATCGACGCGTTTTTGCTGATCCCAGCGGGTGAGCGCGTCCGGGTTGCAGAAGCGGCTTTCCCCCAGATCGCCACGGTGGCCGCCGCGCGCGGCCGGCACGCCCAGGCGCACGGCACCACTGGCCAGTTCCACCACGACGCGCACCGGGCCGGCCGGGGTTTCCACCAGGCCGCACACGCCGGGCTGCCCCTGCCCGTCGAGGCCGGCCAGAGGCGCCAGCAGCACGGCGCCATCATGGCCGGCGCGCGCCATCAACGTTTCGGCGCGACGGGCGGCGAGTTGTTCCGGCGGCAGTTCGGGGGCGCAGGCGGCAAGCGGCAGGGCAAGAAGGAACAGGCGGCGCATGCCGACAGCAATAGCAGAGCCGGGGCGGAGATGGCCTGCTGACACGCTGTCGCGGGAATGGGATGGGTGGGCGGAACGGTCCTTGCGGCCCCCTCCGCCATGCGGGCACCTCCCCCAGAGGGGGAGGATTTAGGCGGGTTGGCTGGCGACCTTCTGCAGCATCTCGCCCATCATCTGGTGGACCATCTGGATAGCCTTCAGCGGGCGGACCATCACCTTGAAATGCACGATCTGGCCGGCGTCGTTCCAGCTGATCATGTCGATGCCGTTGACCTTGATGCCGTTGATCACATTCTCGAATTCGATGATGGCGCCGGTCTCGTTCAGCCATTGGCCGGTGTAGCGGAAGCCTTCGCCGCCCAGCACCTTGTCGGCACTGGCCAGATATTTGAACACGATCTCGCGCCCGCGTTGCGGCGTGTGCACCACCGGGCTTTCGAACACCGCATCGGGGTGCAGCATGTCCCACAGGGCCTGGTGGTCAGGGTTTTTCACATAGTGCTGCCAGCGGGCGAGGTGGTCGGCGGCGGTGGGCATGGTCTGGCTCCCTTGTTGGCGACCAGACTAGACCGGTTCGGGCAGCCGCGTCGCCTCGCGCAAGCGGCAGGTGATGGGGGATTTCGGCCCTGCAATCGTAAACGAGCAAAGGGGGGGCAATGATGATGAACAGGGGCATCACCGGCGCACTGGCCATGGCGTTGGCGCTGGCCGGTTGCGGGGGATCCGATGGCGGCACGACCGGCGCGACCGCGGTGGCAACCCCGGCGCCAGCCCCTGCCCCCGCCCCAGCCCCAACGCCAACGCCAACCCCCAGCGTGACGACCCCGGCCAGCGTAAGTGCGGTGCTGGCGCTGGATTTCGCCAATCTGGTCGAATACGCCCCGGCCGGCCTGCCGGCCTATTATGATGGCACGGTGACGGCGCTGGACAACACGCCGGCCGACAACGGCCTCAACAACCGTATCGCCATGCTGGGCCGGGTGCTGTTTTACGACCGGCAGTTGAGCGTGAACGGCAGCATTTCCTGCGCCTCCTGCCATCGCCAGGCCAATGGATTTGATGATCCCAACCGCTTTTCCACCGGCTTTTCGGGGGCGGCCTTCACCTCGGCCCATGCCATGCGGCTGGCCAATGTGCGATATTGGCGGCCGGGCAACATGTTCTGGGATCGCCGCGCCGCCACGCTGGAGGCGCAGGCCAGCCAACCGATCATCAATCCGGTGGAAATGGGCTGGGACGCGGCGGCGGGCGGCATCAACGCCCTGATCGCCCGGCTGCAGGGCATCGCCTATTATCAGGAGCTGTTCAGCTTTGCCTTTGGCAGTGCCACCGTGACGGAGGCGCGCATCGGCCAGGCGCTGGCCCAGTTCCAGCGCGCGATGATCAGCAGCAACAGCCGGTGGGACAGCGCCTATGCCGGCGTGTTCAGTGCCACCGCGCCCAACCGCAACCTGAATGCCACCCTGCCCGGCTTTTCGGATCAGGAGAACCGCGGGCGGCAATTGTTCATGACCGGGGGCGGTGGCGGCGGCGCCGGCTGTTCCGCCTGCCATGTGCCGCCGACCTTCGCGCTGGCGGCCAATTCGCAGAGCAATGGCCTGGATGCCGGCGAGACCCGCATCTTCAAGTCGCCCAGCCTGAAGAGCGTCGCCCTGTCACGCGCGTTCATGCACGATGGCCGCTTTGCGACGCTGGCCGAGGTGGTGGAATTCTACAACAGCGGCATTCAGGCCGGCCCGGCGCTGGACAACCGGCTGCGCGGGCCCGGCGGCACACCGCAGCGGCTGAACCTGAGCGCGGCGGACAAGGCCGCGCTGGTGGCGTTCATGGAAACCCTGACCGACAGCAATCTGGCCAGCGACAGCCGCTTCAGCAGCCCGTTCCGGTAAGATTATTCGGCGGCTTCCGGCCGGAAGGCGGCAGCGCCGGGCAGTTCCTTGATCTCGGCCGCGCCGCGGCGCACGCGCACCCACTGCATCAGGGTTTCAATGCCGAGATAGACGACCGGGGTGATGAACAGGGTGAGCACCTGGGAGACGACGAGGCCGCCCAGCACGGCAATGCCCAGCGGCTGGCGCAATTCGGCACCGGCCCCGATGCCAAAGGCCAGCGGGGCTGCCCCGGCCATGGCGGCAAAGGTGGTCATCATGATCGGGCGGAAGCGCTTTTCGGCGGCTTCGCGGATGGCATGGGCCGGCGTCCAGCCATGTTCGCGTTGCCCGGCCAGCGCGAAATCGATCATCATGATGGCGTTTTTCTTGACGATGCCGATCAGCAGCACGACGCCGATGATGCCGATCACATCCAGCGGCATGTTGAACAGCCACAGGAAGGCCACCGCGCCGATGCCGGCCGCCGGCAGGCCCGACAGGATGGTGATCGGGTGGACGAAGCTTTCATAAAGCACGCCCAGCACGATGTAGATGACGATGATCGCCGCCAGGAACAGGATCGGCATGGATTTGGTGCTGGCTTCGAACTGTTGCGCATTGCCGCCCAGCGCGCCGGAGACGCCCATCGGCTGGCCGATGTCGGCCGAGGCCTTCTCGATCAGCGGCTTGACCTGGCTGAGCGCGACGCCGGGAGCAAGGTTGAAGCTGATGGTGACGGCGGGCAGCTGGCTTTGGTGCGAGATGGTGAGCGGCGCGCCTTCCACCCGCACCCGGGTGACGCTGGACAGGGTGACCAGCCCGCCATTGCTGCCGCGCACGGTGAGCAGGCCGATGGCATCGGGGTTGAACTGCGCCGCCGGATCGATTTCCATGATGACCTGATAATCATCGGCATCGGTGTAGATGCGGCTGATCTGCTGGTTGCCATAGGCGGCGAGCAGCACGCGGCGTATGGCATCGACCGGCACGCCGAGGCGGGCGGCGGCATCGCGGTCCACCTCCACGAAGGCCTGGCGGCCGCCGCGCTGATAATCGCTGTTCACGTCCACCATGCCGGGGATGCCGCGCATCGCCTGTTCGAGCCGGGGCGCGAAGCCGTAGAGCGCTTCCTTGTCCACCGCCGAGATGGTGTATTGATAGTTGGTCGGGCTGGGCCGGCCGCCGAGGTTGAGATTTTGCGGCACGTTGGGAAAGGCCGAGAAGCCGGGCACCTGGGCGACGGCCTTGCGCAGCCGGGCCTGCACGACCTCGATGCTGTCTCGCTCGTCCCGCGGTTTCAGCGGGGCGAACATGCGGCCGCGATTGGCCTCCCCGCCCAGGATGGAGTTGACCCGTTCCACCGCCGGATCCTTGCGGACGATGG
>CAZAWH010000012.1:33780-35184 GCA_964488775.1 uncultured Sandarakinorhabdus sp.
CGATGGCCGCGACAATATCCTGCTTCTTCTGCATCTCGCTGAAGCCGATATCGGGCGCGCCTTCGGTGCCGAAGAAGATGGAGCCGGTGTCTTCGGTGGGGAAAAAGCCCTTGGGCACGGCCATGAAGCCCCACAGCGCCACCACGACCGATGCGACGGTAAGGCCGCCGACCACCTTGCGGTGCTGCAGTGTCCAGTCAAAGGCCTTGAGATAGCGGCTGGTGAGCCGGCCAAAGGCGGCGGTGGTGATGCGCGCCAATCGGCCCGGTTCGTGGTGGCCGGATTTCAGCAGCCGCGCCGCGATCATCGGGATCAGCGTGAGCGACAGCACGGCTGACACGCCGATGGCGATCGTCATGGTGACGGCAAATTCGAAGAACAGCCGGCCGATGATGCCGCCCATGAACAGCAGCGGGATGAACACCGCCACCAGGCTGACCGAGATGGACAGCACGGTGAAGGCGATTTCATTGGCCCCGGTGACGGCGGCGCTGCGCGGTTCCTCGCCATCTTCGGCGTGGCGGACGATGTTTTCCAGCACGACGATGGCATCATCGACGACGATGCCGGTGGCCAGCGTGAGCGCCAGCAGCGAGAGATTGTCGAGGTTGAAGCCGAAGAAATACATGCCGGCAAAGGTGCCGATGGCCGCCACCGGCAGCACCACGGCCGGAATGGCGGTGGCACGGCCGTCACCCAGCACGAGATAGATGACAAACACCACCAGCAGCGCGGTGCCGACCAGCGTGACCTGGGCATCGAACACGCTTTCGCGCACACTTTCGGAACGGTCGACGATTTCGGCGATGGTGACGGACGGCGGCATGGCCTCGATGATCTCGGGCAGGATGGCGCGCACGCTGTCCACCAGCTTGACCACATTGGCGCCGGGCTGGCGGGAGACGGCGATGGTGAGCGCCTGTTCGCCGTTGAACTTGGTGCCGCCGCGCAGCCGTTCATAGCTGCTGATCACGCTGGCGACATCGCCAACGCGCACCGGCAGGCCATTGCGGGTGGCGATGATGATGTTGGCGAAATCCTGCGGCTTTTCCATGTTGCCGGAGGCATCGAGCGTGAAGTTGCGCGGGCCGCCGGTGATGCTGCCGACCGCGATGTTGCTGTTGGCCGCCGCCACGGCTGAACGCAGATCGTCCACCGTGAGATTGCGGGCTGCCAGCGCCTGCGGGTTGAACTGGATGCGGATGGCAAAACGGCGATCGCCGAAGGTGATGACCTGGCCGGCCCCCGGCAGGGTGGACAGGCGCGGGATCATCAGCGTGTCGACCAGGGTCTGCAGCTCGTTCATCGCCCGCGTCTTGTCGCGGACGGAGAGGATCAGCACCGGCTGGTCGGCCGGGTTGATCTTGCGGAAACTGGGCGGGCTGGGCATTTCCGGCGGCAGCC
>CAZAWH010000013.1:0-34261 GCA_964488775.1 uncultured Sandarakinorhabdus sp.
CGCGCTGCATTTCGGCAAAGCGCACTTCCAGCAGGATCTGCTGGGCGGTGCCGACGCTGGCCATGTTGATCACCTTGCGCGGGGCATAGGCTTCGGCAATGGTCATGGCGCGCTGCACCGCGGCGGCGCTGCTGGCGGTGCCCGACAGCACCAGATTGTCGTTGGCGACCTGCACGCCCAGGCTTTCGGTGGGCATGATTTCGGCGAGTTTCTGCTTCAGGCCCATGGCATCGGGCACCACGGTCACATCCACCACCGCAATCACGGCGCCGGTCTTGTCATACAGCGTCAGGTTGGTGGTGCCGATTTCCTTGCCCAGCAGGTAGGCCACCGTGTTGGTGACGGGCGAAACATCGGCGATCTTGGGATTGCCGATGGCGATGCGGGCAAAGGGCCGCGGCACGCGCAGGGTCTGCGACTTGTTGATCGGCAGGTTCATGGCCAGGCCGGTGCGGGCCTCGATGCTGGTGCCCGCCGTCTGGGCGGCCAGCGGCAGCGGGGCCAGCGCCAGGGCGGCGGCAAGACAGGTGCGGAACATCATTGGCCAATCACCGGCTGAACAGAGGTATCGGTGCCGCGCATCACGGTGATGCCGCGCGGCGGTGCGGGCGGGCCGCCGCCTCCGGTGCCACCACCGGCAGCCGGCGGGCCGCCGCCACCAACGGTGGGCTTGCGCACCAGGCGGGTGATGGTGCCATCGTTCAGGTCCATCACCTGGGCGGTTTCCAGCCGCACCCGGGCTTCATCGGTGAAATGGCGCAGCACCAGGTTCAGCGAGCCGACGGTGAGCGCCAGCGTGATCTTCTGGGCCTGCAACGGCGTGACTTCCAGCGTGGCGGATTTCACCACCTCCGGCTTTTCCTTGCCCAGGTTCATGTCGCTGCCCACGGCCAGCACGCGTGCGCCCTGGGCCAGCAACTCGCCATAGGGCATGGCCTCTTCCGGCTGGCGGGTGAAGAACACGTCAACCCGGTCACCCGGATAGATCAGGCCCGCCACCCCGGCCACTTCGTTCACCGGCACGGCGATCGCCCGCATCTGGGGGTTCAGCATCGGCGCGGTCGACAGCCGGTTGGCCCCGGTGGCGAGGGACTTCTGGGTGAGAATTTCGTTGGCCACGATGGGGCGCATGGCGGTGCGGCCATCGCCGCTGGTCAATTCCTCGATGCGCTGGAAACTGCCCACGGGCACATTGTCGGCGGGCCAATCCACCAGCTTCAACTTGGCCGGGGTCAGCTTCTCGCCAAAATTGATGTCAGCCGCGGCCACCACGGTCGGCACGGTGCGCAGCGCAATCTTGCCCGGACCAGCAGCCGAACCGCCACCGCCCAGGAACGTGCGCGCGAACAACACGGCCACCAGGCCCAGGGCCACGGCGGCAATCAGCATGATGATGGACGAACGCCGCATCAACGGGCTCCATTGGCCGCACGGGCGGCAAGGGCGGGCAGCGATGCTAGCAGTGGCTGGAATCCAGCCGGATCATGGATCGGCGCAGTCACTGTTGTTCCCCGGATAAGATCGCGCCCTGGCCGGACGGATGGCGTTGCCTGGCACGTATGCCGGCGCACCCAGAGAGACAAACCCACGCCCCATACTTCGGTCGGGGCCCCTGACTGTGCGGGGCAAGGCCTTGTCTCAGCCCCTCCGCCAAGACGTGGCCGGCCACACCGGGCCTTCTGACGTGATCGGCAATTGGTCACCAGCCGATCGTGGCGATCAGGGTCAAGACCGGCCGGGCTCACGCCCGGCCGGTCCCAAACCATTAGTTCTTGAAGTTGCCGTCCGACTCGCTGGTCAGCGCGGTGCCGGCCGAGGTCATGCCGGTGCGCAGGCTGCCACCGAACAGGGTGGCGCCGCCGACCACGAAACCGCCGAGCACGGCGACGATCAGGGCATATTCGGCAGCCGAAGCGCCCGACTTGTTGAGCTTCAGCGACTTGATCATCTTCATCATCGTTTAAGTTCCCACTGTTGCGGCCGAAGCCGGTTTGCATATCCAGCGCGGGTATTTACGCGACGGAGGGACCACCGTTGATGCCGATCGGATGAAAACCACTGCTTCCTTCCGGCCGGTATCCCACGATCCGGATAAACCACCAAAATCGCTGGAACAATATCCAAATTGGTTTCCAAATCATTGACATGTTGGGCAAAAATTCAGATTTATTACCGAAAATTTGCTTTTGTTTCGGAATGATTGTTAACGCTTGTATAGAATATGTTTCAGTTATTTGACCGAGAATGTTTACGATTTATCAATTTCTCTTTCGATTTTCGGCGAATTCCAGATTATTGCAATCTTTCAGTATGTTAAAAAGCATCGCGAGAATGGCGCAATGTAAGTGAAATGTGAAGCGGTGGGCCGGTAATGGGTTGTGAATTGGTTTCCAGCGGCTGACTGGCAGAATGACGCATAACGGCAGAAAATTCGCCGAACTGACGTTTCGGATGACCAAATCTGCCAAAGCCAGACACGATCTCCACCATTTTCCTGCGAATCAACACCCATATCGGCCGAATCGGTGGCCGAATCAGTCGCGTTCCAGCTCCCAGCGGATGCTGCCGCGATAGTCCCAATCCATCGGGCTGCCATCAACATCGCGCGCCGGCACGAATCGGGCGCGGCGGCGCAACAGGGCACAGGTGCCCTGATCCAGGCTGGCATGGCCGCTGGAGCGCAGGATCCGGCAATCCGCCACCCGGCCATCCGCGCCGATGGCCAGGCCATATTCCACTGTGCCGCTGTGCCCGGCCGCCAGCGCGACGGCGGGATAGCTGCCGTCAAAGAACCAGCGGTCGGGCATGCAAGGTTCGGCCACCATCGGGCCGGTGCCGCTGTCGGCGGGGCAGCGGATCGGTGGTGGCGGAGCGGCGGCCGCAGCGGGCGCGGCGGGCGCCGGGCGTTCCAGCCGGCCGTTCAGAAACTCCACCGTGCGCATCGGCACCCCGGCATCGTTGCGGCCCGGCGTGAAGCGGGCACGGGCGCGCAGCTGGCGGCACAGATTGGCATCGAGCACGGCATTGCCGGTGGACCGCGACAGGCTGCATTCGGCCACCCGCCCCTGCGGCGTGACGGCCAGCCGCACTTCATAGCTGAAGCGGCCGGGCGGCGGCGGCGGGTCCATGCTGGCCAGATCCACCCAGTCGCGCGTGTCCCCCAGCGGGCGGGCCGGCGCCCAGCGGCCCTCGTGGCGCACCGGCGGGTTGGCGGATGACAAGGGCGGCATCTGCGATGGCCGCCGGTCCATCACCGACGCCACGATGCTGATCGCCACCGCCACCAGCAGGAACCGCAGCAGCCAGCTGCTGCCCACCGGTTCGCCGCGGCGGCTGCGCCACAGCGTGGTGATGCCGAAGACAGCCAGGAAGATCAGGCTGGTTCGCGGCAGGCCGGTGCGCGGGTCGATCAGCCAGCTGCCGCTGCCCAGGCCAGCAATCAGGCCATCTGGCCCGGCGATGCTGGGATCAACCTGCGCCAGCAACCCGAACAGCAGCAGCGCCAGGCCCAGCAGCGCCGCACCGGGGCCCAGCTGATGCCAGCCGCTGCAGATCCTCAATGCGGCCAGCGCCGCCAGCAGCGGCAGTGCCAGCAGCACCAGCGCCCGCCCGACCAGCGCCCGATCCGCGAGCCCCAGCCCCAGCGCCAGCAACGCCACGGCCGCGCCCGCCGCCAGCAGCAGCCACGGCGCCAGTTGGGCCCGGCCATCCAACCGGTTGGCCAGCGTGCGCTGGGCCATCCAGGCCAGCTGGTCCCCAGCCTGCCACCAGGCCAGCGCCAGGCCAAACAGCGCCAGGCCGCGCACCGGGCCCAGCCCATCTTCCAACGGCGCGCCGCCAATCATCAGCATCAGGAACAGCCAGGCCGGCAGGCTGCGCACCAGGCCGGGGGCGAGGTCGCGCCAGCCCGTGGGCTGCACCGTGTCGGCCGCCATGATCATCCAGCCCGCCGCCGCCACCACCGCCACCAGGAACAGCGGGTTCAGCATGGGCAGCGCCGGCCAGACCGCCGCCAGCACCGGCAGCGCCAGCAGCGGCAGCGGCCACAGCCGATAGTGCCAATCGGGTCGGCCCCAATCATCCTGCCAGGCCTGCCGCCGCCGCAGCAGCCACAACAGGCCCCACGGCGCCGCCCAGGCCAAGAGGCTGACGCCGGCCTGCGCCGCTTCGGGCCAGCCGGCGCCATCCAGCGCCGCCACCAGCAGCACCGATGCCAGCGGCACCATCACCAGCAGCATCCACAGCCGCAGGCGCGGGATGGCGTGATAATCGCGCCACCACGCCATGGCATCGGCGTTCAGCCAATCGGCAATGCCGGGCATCGGCCCATCGGCCAGGCCCAATATCCGCCGCGTCTGTTCCGGCGCGGCGGAGAACAGTGCCTTCAGATGCCCCCACCAGCGCGGCGGCGGCGGATCGCGCAACGCCAGATAGCCCACGTGCAGCGGCGTGTGGCGGCGGGCAATGTTGGCCACGAATTCGCCTTCCTCGCGCCGGCGCAGCAGCCGGTCCACATCCGGGCTGATCTGGCTGGCCGGCAGTTCGGCCCAGCCAAAGCGTTCGATGGCGTGCACCACCACAGGGTCGCTGGCCGGCAATTGCCGCGCCAGCAGCTGGGCCACCCAGGGTTCGATACGGTCGCGCGCCATGATGTCGATCAGGGCCGGCGCCGCCAGCAGGCGATCCAGCGCGGCGTGCTGCGCTGCCTGTTCGCCGCCGGCGGCGATCACATCGATCAACGCCTGCTGGCGGGCGGCAAGATCCGCCCGGTCGGCAGCGCGTTCGGCGGCCAGCGGATCAATGGCCACTGCCACCGGTTCAGGATCCGGCGGCATCGGCACCACAGGTGCGGGCGCCGCTTCGGGCGGCGGGTCAGCCGCCAACGGGTCCGCATCACCGGCATCGCCATCATCGTCCGGCCACTGGGTCCGCCATTTCAACTGGGCCAGCGCGGCATCATGGGCGGCGCGCAGTTGCATGAAGCCTTCGGGATCATCCTCCGGGTTCACGCCTTTCAGCTTGCGGGCATAGGCGCGCCGGATGGCATCGCGGTCGGCCCCGGGCGGCAGACCCAATATGGCCCAGGGGTTCACAGCCAGCGCGGCCCGTCGATCTGGTCCAGCGCGGCCATAAGCGCGTCGCGGGCCTGATCCGCCACCCGCACATCCTGGGTGGCCAGCGCGCCCTGGAATTGCTGGATCAGGCGACCGACATAATCGCGTTCATCGCCCAGCGCGTCTTCCCACAGGCGTTCGGCCCGGGCCAGGGCGGCGCGGTTGGCCTCGCTGTCGCGCGGATGCTGTTTCAGCAGGGCCAGCGCCGCGCGCCGCCGCTCCATTTCGGCCGGGCTGACCTGATCCTCGGGATCGGCGATGACCAGATTATGCTTTTCCCCGGTGGGGATGACATGGACATCCACCTCCAGCAGGCCGTTGATGTCGTAACTGAAGCGCACCTCGATCGGCTGGCCTTCCGGCCCGCGCGGCATCGGCACCTTCAATTCGCCAATGCGCACATTGTCGGCCACCCGCCGCGCCTCGCCCTGATAAATGCCCAGCAGGATCTGCTTCTGGTTGGCGGTCATGGTTTCATACACATTGACCCGGCTGACCGGCACGGTGGTGTTGCGTTCGATGATGGGGGAGAAAATCCCCTCCTCGATGGCGCCGCCAGGCAGGCGCTCGGCAATGTTGACCCCCAGCGAATAGGGGCAGACATCGGTGACCACCACTTCCCGCAACGCGGCATCGCGCGCCTTCAGCCCGGCCTGCACGGCGGCTCCCAGCGCCACCGCCTCATCTGGGTTGATGCTGGCGTTGGGGAAACGGCCGAACATGCGGGCGACGGTGCGGCGCACCACCGGCATGCGGGTCGCCCCGCCGATCAGGATGATTTCCGACAGGCTGTCGGGCGCAATATCGGCATCGCGCAGCGCCCGCAGCACCGGCCCACGCATCCGCTCGAGCAGCGGCTGGGCCGCCGCCTCAAATCCGTCCGCCGTCACCTCGTGGCCATAATGTTCGCCCTGCCAGCTGAGGGTCATGGTGGCGCTGCTGCCGCTGGTCAGCGCGCGGCGCGCCCGTTCGGCCGCCTCCATCAGCTTGGCCGCCAGCTGGCGATCGCCGCGCATCGCCCCGGCCAGCCGCGCATCGGCCGCCGCCATCAGGCCGGCCAGCACCTCGTTGAAATCCTCGCCGCCCAGCCGGTTGTCCCCGGTGGAGGCGCGCACCTCGATCACGCCTTCAAAGATTTCCAGCACCGACACGTCAAAGGTGCCACCGCCCAGATCGAACACCAGAAAGCGGGTTTCGCCCTCCAGCTGGTGGATGCCATAGGCCAGCGCCGCCGCCGTGGGCTCGTTGATCAGCCGTTCCACCGTCAGGCCAGCCAGTTCCCCGGCGCGGCGTGTGGCCTTGCGCTGCTTGTCGTTGAAATAGGCCGGCACGGTGATCACCGCCTCGGTGATGGCTGTGCCCAGGTGCGCCTCGGCGTCCTCCTTCAGGCTGCGCAGCACCATGGCCGACAATTCCTCGGCGCCATAATCGCGCTTGCCCAGCCGCACCCGGTGCTGCGTGCCCATGTACCGCTTGAAGGCGGTGGCAGTGAGGTGGGCGTGGCTGGCCATGCGTTCGCGCGCCGGCCGGCCGACCAGCAGGCCGCCATCATCATCCAGCCCCACCGCCGACGGCGTCAGCACTTCGCCCAGCCGGTTGGGAATCAGAACCGGCGCGCCATCGGCCCAATAGGCCGCCGCGCTGTTGGTGGTGCCAAGATCGATGCCGATGATCATCGCCAAGCCATAGCCCGTCCGCCGCGGCCTGCCAAATCGGCGAGGGCCCCGGTCGCAACAGCGCCTATTGCGACAGGGTCTTCACCGCGGCGGCGGCGGCCGAAGCCCGGTTCTCGATGCCCATCTTCTCGAAAATCTGTTCCAGATGCTTGTTCACCGTGCGCGGGGAAATGCCCAGAATCTCCGAAATCTCGCGGTTGGCCTTGCCGCGGCTGATCCACAACAGCACCTCGGCCTCGCGCTCGGTCAGGCCGTGGCGCTGGGCCAGCAGCTTTTCCTCGGCCCCTTCCAGCGTTTCGGTGACGCGGTAATGGCGTTCATCGCCCTGGGTGGCGACGGCGGCAAACTCCACCCGGCCGCCGGCAAAATCATGCTTCACCCGGCCTTCGCCATCGGCCAGCCGTTGCAACTGGCCCACCAGCGGGCCGGGCAGGCGATCGCCCACCCCGGCGCCAAAGCGGGCCGAGAGGATTTCGGCGCTGCGCGGCGTCGTCCAGGCGATGCGGCCTTCGGCGTCCAGCGCCAGCAGGGGCCGGTTGCTGGCATCCAGCGCGTCCTGCGCGCCCGCCGTGATGCGGGCGTTGCCCAGATGCACACGCAGCCGGGCCAGAAGTTCGGCCAGCACGATGGGCTTCTTCACATAATCCACGCCGCCAGCGGCCAGGCCGTCCACGACATTCTGGGTGTCGGTCAGGCCGGTCATGAAGATCACCGGCACCCGCGCCAGCGCCGGATCGGCCTTGATGCGGCGGGTGGCTTCAAACCCGTCCATCCCCGGCATCATCGCATCCATCAGCACCAGATCGGGCAATTCCACCGCCAGACTGTCCAGCGCCGCCGCGCCATCGCGGGCGATGCGCACGCCATAGCCTTCGCCCTCCAGCGTGTCGGTGAGGAAACGCAGGCTGTCGGGCGCATCATCCACCACCAATATGGTCGCGCGTGTCGGCTCGTTCATCAGCCGGTCTCCCCTGTTCGTGGCTGTTGTTCGTTCAACAGTTTCTGGAACTGCACCAGATCAAACGCATCGAGCGCCGCCGTCAAGCGGCTGACGAGCGGCGCGGCTTCGGGCACGGCCGCCGCCAGTGCCGCCAGCGCCGCCGACAGGCCGCGCACATGGCCGGTGCGCGCCAGCCGCGCCAGTTCGACCAGATGGGCCCGCGCCGCATCGGGCAGGGCGCCCCCGGTGGCCGCCGGGGCCGCGCCGCCTTCGTGCAGCCACACCAGCCCCAGGTGCCGGCCCAATATCTCGAACAACAGGCCCTGATCGACCGGCTTCAGCACAAAGCCATCGTGCAGGGCCCCGCCGATCCCATGGCCTTCGGCGCCCACCAATTCGGCGGCATTGCCCGATGCCATCAGGATGATGATGTCCCGCCCGAAGCGTTCGCGCAGCCGCGCCGCCACCGCCCAGCCATCCAGACCCGGCATCGAGACATCCAGCAGCACCAGATCGGGCCGCCCCAGTTCGGCCAGCGACAGACCGGCCCCACCCGATCCGGCGACAAACAGGTTGAACCCGATCGGGCGCAGCAATTCCTGCCACAGCGCCAGCTGGCCGGGATCATCATCGATCGCCAGGATGGTGCGGCGGCGGCCCTCATAGCCGATGGGCAGGCCGCGCGCCTCGTCCTGCGGCACCGCATTGGGCTGCGGCAGCAACAGTTTCAGCACGAACCGGCTGCCTTCGCCCGGCGCGCTCTTCACCGAAATGTCGCCGCCCATCACCTGGGACAGCATGCGCGACAGCGCGAGGCCAAGGCCGATGCCGGGCGCCACGCCGGCCGCCCGGCCGCCGCCGCGATCAAAGGGCAGGAAAATCCGCTCCATGTCCTCGGGCGCGATGCCGATCCCGGTATCGGCCACCTCGATCTCGGCCACCATCGACCGGTATCGAACCGTCAGGGTGACGCTGCCGCTCTGGGTGTATTTGATGGCGTTCGACAGCAGGTTGATCAGCACCTGGCGCAGGCGGCGTTCGTCGGCCAGCACCCAGGCCGGCAGATTGGGCGCGGCGTTGTAGGCGAAATCCAGCCCCTTGTTGCCGGCCTCGATCCGGAACATCGCAGCCACCTGTTCCAGCAGGGCGCGCAAGGCCACGGTTTCGCGGTTCAGTTTCAACACGCCGGATTCGATGCGGCTGATGTCCAGCAAGCCCTCGACCAGATCGGCAAGATGTTCGGATGATCGGCGGATGATGCGCCCGGCTTCGGCTGGCGAGATCGCCGCCCCGCGCTCCAGCAGCTGGGCATAACCGTGGATGGCGTTCAACGGTGTGCGGATTTCGTGGGACAGGCCCATGAGAAAGCGGGTCTTGGCCAGGTTGGCGGCCTCGGCGACGTCGCGCGCCTGGGCCAGCGCCGCCAGCTGCTGCGCCGTGCTGTCCTCCCCTGGCGGCCGCGATGGCACGTCTGGCATCCCCCGATTGTGCTGCACTGCGGCAAAGAGCCTAGGGTGTGATTGCGCCAGTTGCAAATGACAGCGAGGCAGGCAAGAGCCAAGCCAGACGCATTTGCGAGGGGGATATCGATGCGCACCACCCTGTTTGCCATTTTGCTGGCCACCACCACCCCGGCCCTGGCGGCGCCCAAACCCCCGCCCACGGCGGGCGTGCAGGTGGGGGCGGCCGAAGCCAGCACCGCCGCCGCCATCGCCCGGATCAAGGCGCTGAACCCGCGCCTCAACGCCGTGATCGGCATCGATCCCACCGCGCTGGATCAGGCCAAGGCGCTGGATGCCGGCAAGACGCGCGGGCCCCTCCATGGCCTGCCGATCCTGGTGAAGGACAATGTGGACATGGCCGGCCCGCTGCCCACCACTGCCGGCAGCCTCGCCCTGAAAGACAATGTGACCGGCCGCGACGCGCCGTTCCTGGCCCGGCTGCGCGCGGCCGGCGCCGTGCTGGTTGGCAAGACCAACCTGTCGGAATGGGCCAATATCCGCGCCGATGCCTCGATCTCGGGCTGGAGCGCGGTGGGCGGGCAGACCCGCAACCCGCACGCCCTGTCGCGCAACACCTGCGGTTCCTCCTCGGGCAGCGGCGCGGCGGTGGCGGCGCAGATGGTGGATGCCGCGATCGGCACCGAAACCGATGGCAGCATCACCTGCCCGGCCGCGATGAACGGCATCGTCGGGATCAAGCCGACGGTGGGCCTGGTCAGCCGCACCCATGTCGTGCCGATCAGCCACAGCCAGGACACCGCAGGCCCGATGACGCGCGACGTGCGCACCGCCGCCCGCCTGCTCACCGCCATGGCCGGCAGCGACCCGGCCGATCCGGCGACGAAGGACGCGGACGCGCGCAAGCAGGATTACACCGCCGCGCTGAAACCCGATGCCCTGAAGGGCGCGCGCATCGGCGTGCTGCGCTGGGCCACCGGCTGGCACGCCGGGGTGGATGCCCGGTTCGAAGCCGCGCTCGCCGTGCTGAAGGCCCAGGGCGCCGTGCTGGTGGACATCACCGCCGCGCCCAACCGGCGGGAAATCGGCCCCAATGAGTTCATGGTTCTGCTCACCGAGTTGAAGGCCGATCTCAATGCCTATCTCGCCAGCACGCCGGCCACGGTGAAAACCCGCACGCTGGCCGACGTGATCGCCTTCAACAAGGCCAATGCCGGCGCCGAAATGGGCCTGTTCGGGCAGGACACGTTTGAAAAGGCCGAAGCCACCAAGGGCCTGACTGATCCCGCTTACCTTAAGGCGCGCGAGACCTCGCTGAAATTCGCCGGCAGGGAAGGGATCGACAAGATGCTGGCCGATGCCAAGGTGGAAGCGCTGGTGGCGCCCACCGCCGCGCCGGCCTGGTTCATCGATTCCGTCAACGCCGATCAGGCGCCGGGCGGCGGTGCCGGCGGGCTGGCGGCAGTGGCGGGTTACCCGCACCTCACCGTGCCGATGGGCGGCGTGCGCGGGCTGCCCGTGGGCCTGAGTTTCATCGGCCCGGCATGGAGCGAGGCACGGCTGCTGGCGCTGGGCTATGCCTTCGAACAGGCCGCCCCGGCCATGAAGCTGATCCCGGCCATGGTGCAGACGGTGGAGGAGAGCGCCGAGGTGCAGGCGCTGTTTGCGCCAGCCAAACGCTGAGTCTGTCCTCCAGCGGGCTGGAATTGCGGTTGGTTGGGACTAGGCCCGCCTTCACGCCGGCCATAGGCGGAAGACGTGGAAAAACGCCGCGCGGATCAGGCCGGAACGGCCTGGTTGCGCCAGCGCGCCAGCCCTTCGCGGATCAGCGCGCCCACCTCGCGCCGTTCGGGGGCCGAAAGAAAATGCCCGACCCGCAGGCGGGTGCCGCGGCTGGCCAGATAGACATGGGCATCACCCAGCGGCGTCTCCTCGATGTCGACGCGGGTGAAGAAGGGTTCAAGCTCGGCCACCTTCGCCTCCCCCCAGGGGGAAATGCGGGTGAAGGTGAGCCGGCCGGCATCCAGCACCAGCCGCTCACGCGCGCCGCCCGACCGGTAACTGGCGCGCAGGGCCCAGGCCAGCAGCGCCACATCGGCGACCATGAACGGAATCACCGGCCACAGGCCCAGGATCAGGAAGCGGATGGACCCGATCAGGAAAAACCCGCCCACCATGATCAACAGCCAGCGCGCTTGGGTTGGGCGCAGCGAGCGGTTGGGGGTGAGGGTGAGATCGAGAATCACGACGCCCGTTCTTTATGTCACAGCCACTTTACCCGCCACCGGCTTTGGTGGAAGCAAGGTCGCACCATGACCAAGCTTGCCCGCCGGCAGATGACGCCGCCCGAAATCCACGCCTTCTTCGACCGCCTGTCAGCCGCCAACCCGGCCCCGGCGACGGAACTGGCCTATGGCAACGGCTATCAGCTGCTGGTCGCCGTCGTGCTGTCGGCCCAGGCCACCGACGTGGGGGTGAACAAGGCCACGAGGCGCCTGTTCGAAATCGTGCACACGCCGGCCCAGATGCTGGAGCTGGGCGAAGACGGGCTGAAACAGCATATCCGCACCATCGGCCTGTTCAACAGCAAGGCCAAGAATGTCATCGCCCTGTCACGCCGGCTGGTGGAGGAATTTGGCGGCGCGGTGCCAGACAGTCGTGACGTGCTGGAAACCCTGCCCGGCGTCGGCCGCAAGACCGCCAATGTGGTGGTGAATGTGCTGTTCGGCCAGGAAACCTGCGCGGTCGATACCCATGTGTTCCGCCTCGCCAACCGCACCGGCCTGGCCCCGGGCAAGACCCCGCTGGCGGTGGAAAACGGCATCATGAAGCGGGTGAAGGCACCCTGGCGGCGCGATGCCCACCATTGGCTGATCCTGCACGGCCGCTATGTGTGCACCGCGCGCAGCCCGAAATGCGGCGAATGCCGGGTGGCCGATCTGTGCCAGTTCCGCGGCAAGGCCGTGGCGGCAAGCTGAATTCAGCCGCAGTTCAGCCGCCTGGGGCAAGGCTGGCACCAGAAAGGGAAAGGCGTGATGGCCCATCTGAACCGGATGCTGTTCCTGCTGCTGCTTGCCGGCCCGGCGCTGGCCACCCCCGCAGCGGCCGCCCCCGTGCCCGGCACCGCCAAATCCTGCCTGGCCCTGGCCCAGATCAAGCGCACCCGGGTGGTGGACGGGCAGACCATCGATTTCATCCTGCGCGACGGCAGCGTCTGGCGCAGCACCCTGCCCGGCGGCCAATGCCCGCAACTGGCCTTTGAACGGGCCTTTTCCTATTCCACCTCGATGAGCCAGCTGTGCAAGCAGGACATCATCACCGTGCTGCAGAACATGGGCGGCCTGATGCGCGGCGCCAGTTGCGGCCTGGGCGAATTCGTCGCCCAACCCCCGCCTCCACCCAAAGCAGACCGCTGATTCCCGCTGGCGCCCGCCCGCCACCCCTGCTAACAGCCCTGCCCACGCACCCGTAGCTCAGCTGGATAGAGCGCTGCCCTCCGAAGGCAGAGGTCACAGGTTCGAATCCTGTCGGGTGCGCCATAAAATCAATGACTTCGATGGATGGAAAATCCTGCGTACGGAACGCGTGCGGAAAACGGGGGATCAGATTCGCGTTTGCGGCAGGCTCAAAGTTTCAACCGTGGATTTGAGCGAAGTGGAATCAAGGCGGTTTCCAGCCCAGCCGCCGCCCGTGATCTCTCGGCCCCCCGGCCCTCGCGCGCGTGAGCGACGGAGATAACTGTATTAACGATCTTGCTGCGGGATATGGCCGGTGTCCCCGTGGGCAGCCCCATTGTTTGCAATGGGCCCTAGCCCCATGCTTCCACGCATTTCAGTAGCCCTCAGGCGCGCGCCCGTGCATCCGGCATCGCCGCCGGCCTGATACCGCCGATACTGGGAGGCCGGCGAAGTGGGCATTTTTCGTTCTCTGCTTCGGCGTGGCTGGCGATGCGCAAAACACGGGCTGGCGCGGGGCTGAGATCGGAGTTCGCTCGTGAATAAGCGCGTCAGCGTCGTCCATAGCTTCCGAGGAAGTTAAAGCTGCTTCGACAGGCTCAAAGGCTCTATATCGTGAATGCGCAAGTCGTGGTCTGGGGGAGCGGGTGAACAATTGTAAATGGTGCAAGTTCGCTATGCCAACCGATTCCAGATTGTGAATGCCTGCAAAGATTGCGATACGCTGTTTGACGAATCGGGGTCCTCACATGTTCCGGTATTTGCTCGCAGCTGCTGCCGCTTTCTTCATCGGACACGCACAATCCCCGCTATCGGCAGCGGATTACAAAATCGTCGCACAAGGCACGATTACCTCAGGCTTCGATCACGCTGTGTTCGGCAACCCCTCCTCAGACATGGCCGGACGGAACATCAAGATCGTTTCGATCATCACCGGAGTGGAAGGTTTCGTGCCAACGGATCGTCAACAGACCGGAAGCAGCGGCTTCGTCTATGGGAATCAGCTTGGGTCTGCTCAAACGACAGTGTCAGTCGACCGCGGGCACCTTTACATTGGAAGCGAGCAAGTCTTCGGCCTTTTTTTTCAGCAGTACCCTACATATATCAACATCAGTTTCTCCACGATCGGTCAGCCAGTTGAATACGGCTTCCCGTACGTTGGGTATAATCTTAGCTTCGAACGCGGGCAGCGGGACCTGCGTGGCAATTTCTCGGTCAATGGGGGTCCGCAGGCGGTCGGGGCCGGGTCGTTGTACGTCGAGGGGAGCTTTACCGACGGACCCATCCAAGATGTCGCTGAACTGCAGTTCGAGATCAACCAATTCTCCTACGCTGTAGGGTCATTCGCGACGGTGCCGGAACCGTCGGCCTGGGCAATGCTAATTCTGGGCTTCGGCATGATTGGCGCTGCGGCCCGGTCGCGGGTCCGCAAGGGTTGGCAAGCGCATGGCTATCTGTGTCCCACTAATTCACCGATGACTGTGTTGCCGCGTCTCAGCTAAAGCGGGCCAGATCACGGACTAGTGCTGTCGTCGCCGCCGTCTCGGCCGAGCGCGCCCCATGCTTCCAAGCATTGCGGTTGCCCACAGGCGCGCCCGGATTAGTCCCTCCGTGCATCCGGCACCGCCTGCGCGCCTTCACCGCTGGCGACTGGCAAGCCGTCCCGGCCCGCGTCAGGGCCAAGCATCGCCGCGCTTTGGCCAGGTGCTCCGGTTGCATGGGATTGTTTGGCAGTTTCGGCATTTTGCAGCCCCCCGGTGTGATGGTGGAATTGATCGGCCACGATGGCTTGGCCGCCGTCATTCACATGCACGTGGCGCACCGTCTGTTCACGCGGCTGGTGCAGCTTGGCCAGAGCTTCCAGTGTCGCCCGGCAATTCGATTGCGCCTTCAGGGCCAGCCGGCCATATCGTTCGACCGCCTGCGGGTACTCCCCCATGTTCATCGCTGCGCGCCGCGCCAGTTCGGTGAACATGCTATCCAGCGCCATAGCCTGTGCCGCCAGCATGGCGCTGGCAAAGGCCAGGTCGCCGCTAACGGCCTGCCCGGCCTTCGCCCTGATCACATTGGTCGCCGCCACCAAGTCGACCGTTTCGTCCCCAGTGTTCAGCATTTTGGCGGCATAGCTGGTCGCCACGACACCGTGCCGCAAGTTCGGGCCGATCACCGCCTCTGCCAGCGCCGCCTCATTGCTTTCACCTTCCTTCTGAATGAGCACTAGCGTGTGCTGTTTTGCCGGACGTTTCCCGTTCGATTGATTGGCCATTTTCACCGCCTTTCGCCGCGCGCCTTCGCGCTGATGTTTTGTGAAGTGCCGCACCGCTTGCCGATCACCAGCCCGCCGCCATCGAGCCGGTGCAGGCCCAGCAGCGCCGCCGCATCGTCGTCCGCGCCCTTCACCAGATAACCCAGCGCCCGCGCCAGATTGGCTTCATGCAAGGCAGGTGCAGCCTGATCGATCCCCAACTTGCCGCCGACCGGATCGCTCTTGAGGCTCCGCGCCCGATAGGGCTTGCCGGTGATGCGCTTCAGGATCGCCCGCTGTTGGCCGGAAAGCGCCCGCACAAGGCCAGGCGGCACGTGCAGCAGCAGATGGCAATGGCCGCCCTTGTGAGGCCCGTTTTCGTGCACGTAGAGCCAAGCAGTGCGGTGGCCCTGTCGCCGCAGCCATCGCGTCACCAGATCGGTATAGCGCCCCGTCGCCCACACCATGCCCGACAGCGGCACGCCGGCCCGTTCCCAATGGATCGTTGTCATCCGGTTCAATGGCAGGCCGATCACGCCGGCATGACCCGCCGCCGCCAGCAGCCCGGCCACCTGTGCCGCCGTCAGCTGATGGCTCACCCGGCTGGCGCTATTGCGTGCGCCGCCGCGCCGGTTGGCCCGTGCAGGGCTAGATGGTCGCGGTACTCTGATAGAGGTAATTACTGCAAAGCCCGTGCCAGCATTAGCCGCATCAAGCATTGCAGCGGTTTGCCGGCTGGCCACCGCGTTTGAAACTTCACCGCGTTGGGGCGACTGGTGAAGTTTCAAAGTGGTGCCGCCGTGCGTCGGGACAGCGCCCTTCAACACGGCGGCAATCATCACAGCGAACCGCCCGGCGAAACGGCGACCCACACAATCGCATCCTTGCCAGTCACATTGGCCCGGCGCTGCCCGCTATCGCGGATCAGCCCCTTCCGCTTCAGTTCGCTGGTGCGCGGCTGGATAGACCAGCGGGACATGCCCAGCGTCGCCGCCAGTTCGTCCGCCGTCAGGCCGCGCAACCCAGCAGCCCGGATGGCGTGCAGCGCCATGCTCTGCAGCCGGCCAAGCGCGGGCGACAAGGCCACGGCAGCGGCAACGGACGTATCCACGCCGCGATGGCCCGGCGCATCGGGATAGGCGCTCATTGGCCACCTCCTGCCGCCACAGGCGGCAATCCGGCCCGTTCCAGCAGCTTATACAGCCAATCGGCCTGCGAGGGCGTCAGCGGAGCCTGATCAACCGCCAACTGGCCCAGGAATTGTCCGGCCTTGCGCGACAGGCGGTGATCGCCGTTCAACAGCGCCAGCGCCGCAGCGCGGGTGTTGGGGAAGGCGTTAGTCATGGCCAGCCTCCCCAAAGCAGAGCCGCGCCACCTCGCACGCCATCGATGGCGACAGGCAGAAACGGCAGGCCAGCATTTGCGCCCGCCAGTCCGTTGCGGTACACGACGAAGGCGACCCGGAACCAGAAACCAGATCGCGCGAAGCCCCGGCCCGCCAGCCGGGGTTTTGCATGTTGGCGCTCATTCTTCACGCCTCCGCCCGGTATTCGGGCAAGCCGGCAAGGTAGGCGTCCAGATCGGCAAAGCTGATCAGCGTACGCCGTCCCGCCTTCCGTGCGGAGATGGCCTTGCGCTTCAGGGCTTCATACAGAGCGGTACGCGACAGCCCGGAATACCGGGCCGCCTCCGTCAAGGTGCCGTAGGCTTTCATTCTTGCTCACCATTGGCAGCGCCACACACAGGCGTGATTGCCCGGACACTGCGGGAGCAGGGGCTATATGACCGAAAAAACCGCGGCTATAAAAGCATGTGCGCTTTTCACGCCGCTGTTTGCGCGCCTTTTCGTCTGCCTCGCGGGACGTGACCCTTAACGCACCGCCGCGCATGATCATTTCCTACTTTTTCAAAGCCTTTGATTTGACGGATGATCATTGCAGCTACATCGCGACTTGCGCCAAGGTCGATTAGTTCAAGCATCTTGTCCTTGATCTGATCGTCAGGCGGCAAGCCTCCATAAGTGTCAACAGTGCCTTTATCGGTTTCGACATATAGGGGCTCCGCGGCCATCGCTGTCCGCTTTGGCCTCATTGCTTCCACGTCGCGCCTAGCAAACTCCACGCCGAACGCTTCCCAGTGATACTCGCGATCAATCCAAGTAGAAAAATCTCCAGTCATCCAATCTTGCTCTAAGCCGGCCTCGCCCTTTGCCCACCAGAAAGATGCGGGAACATCGGCACAATCTTTTTCCAGCAGGTTTTTTCGGGATGAGTAAGTGCGATCTCGCTCTTGCCATCTCAAACGGCGAGCGCGTGCTCTTAGAAGCCCACCGTGCGCCCTCTTTGCCAATGCCTTTCGCGCCTCAAACATCGCGGAATGTCCTTGGCCATACATGGGCAACAGCAGTTCGACCGCCTCGGTTGCACTCACCCATTCATCGGATTGCCATTCACCGGCTTCCGGCATTGTCATTTTCACCGCCTCCCTAGCGGTTCCCTTTCGAAGCGGGGAAGCACGTGGGATGCGCGCTTGTCGGCTGGCCGGCCTATCCCCGAAAGCCACCTTATGGGTCAGCTCTATGTGGGCGCAATCCTCAGCTTGGCGCACTCGCGCGTTTATCGCCAAGTGAGGGCTTCAAAGGGATAGTCCGGCCAGCGCCTTCACGGCGGCATCGCGGGCCAGGTGGCCATAATGGCGTTCGATCATCTCCGCGCTGGTGCCGCTGATTTGCGCGATGGTGAGCAGCGGCAGGCCATGCCGAACCAGATCGGTGATGGTGCTGTGCCGCAGCGTGTAGGCGGTGGCCTCTTTCGGCAGGCCAGCCGCCGCCACGGCCTCTGCAATTGGATGCTTCCAGCTATTCCGATCCCATGCTTTGCCGTTGGCACGCATGAACAGCGGCGCACTCGGCAGCTTGTCCTTGCAGTGTGCCGCCAGCAGCTTCGCGGCATCGGCTGGCACTTGGATGCGGCGCGGCTTGCCCGTCTTGTCCTTGCCGATCATGAGTTCCGATGTTCGCTTGTCAAAGTCCCCAGCCGTCAGCGCCGCCAGTGCACCGGGCCGCAACGGCAACAGGCACAGCCCCCGCACGAACGGTTCGGCCTCGGCATCGATGGTTGCCAGCAGCTTCCGGCGCTGTTGGCGATCCAGATAGACCATGCGCCGGCCATCGGCATTGGCCACCGCCTGCAAGGCTTCCTGCCATGCCGCCTCGCTGTTCGGCTGGCCGGGCGAAAGCACCTTCGACAATGCCGCGCGCAATACCGCCATCTCCCGGTTCACCGTGCTGGCAGCGCGGGCGCGCACCCGGCGTTCGCCCTCCTTGCTCCGGCTGATTTGTGCGGGCGTCGCTTCCAGCCGGGCGCGCCATTCCGCCAGATGACGCCGCCGCAGCTTGTCCAGCTTCACCTTGGCCAAGGGGTCATCGTACACCAACCGCGCGAACCGGCCCTCTGCTTCAGGGCGCGTCTTCGCGTATTCCCGGCAGGCGTCGGCAACGGTTTCGATTTTGGCCTGCACCACGCCACCGGCCTCGATCTTGTCGGCAAACGCCTCAGCTTCCTTTTTTGCGGCAGCGAACCGCTCATTCGCCGGCAGCGTGCCAAAGTCGCCCAGCGCCTTCAGCTTGTACTCGCGCTTGTCGGCATCATAGGCTCGGGCGATCCACGAACCGGCCCCGCCACGCTTGGATGGGCGAAAGCCCAGGAAGCACCCGGCCCGCAGCCGCTGCCAATGCGGCTCCCGCTGCGCCTTCAGCGCGTCCCGCGCCCCCACCTTGCTCAGATCAATCGCCATCGCTTGTGCCGCCTTCCGGTGGTGATGCTGTTCCGTACGAAGTTTGTACGGAAAACATAACCGAACGCTGCCACACGCGACAAGACAATTATCCTAGGGAAAACAGCGCCTCAATTATCCGGCTCTGTCCCACTTTGAAGCCAATCCCTGCCCTCCGAAGGCAGAGGTCACAGGTTCGAATCCTGTCGGGTGCGCCACTTTTCAGAACGGCGTGTCGAACCTGCGACCTCCTGGTCTTGTTTCCGGCGCAAACGGGGATCGACTCCTGTTGGGTGCGCCATTTCCCCGCAACCTCAGAACCGTTCACGCGCCTTGGCCGCTTGGGGTGCAGCAACCCGGCTGCTTCGCATTCGGCAGGATCAGGCGGGCAAGACTTCCGGCAATTCCGCGCCGGCCACGCTGACCGGCAGGGCCGCGGTCAGCACGAAGGCGATGCGGCAGCCTTGGGTGGGGCTGGGATTGCGCCACAGGTGCATCGTCCCGCGCTGGACGATGATGTCGCCCGAACCCAGGCGGGTCACGCTGCCGTCGTCCAGTTCCAGACAGACCTCGCCCGACAGCACGATGCCATAATCGAGGCTGTTGGTCCGGTGCATCGGCGATGCGCAGCCGGGGTGCATGTCCACGATGCGGATCACCGAGCCGCCATGCACGGTCAGCCCGGCCGCGCGGTCGCGACCATCGACGGGATCCATGTTGTCGACCGGCAGGTCTGGCGCCGTCCAGACCAGGCAAAAGGCGGCATCACCGCTGGGAATGTCCACGGCATCGAAGCTGGCCTCGCTGGCCACCACGGCAAGGCCATTGTCATCATGACCGGTGACAATGCGGCGCACCGGCGTGCCGGGTTTGTCGCTCATGCGGCATCTCCTGTTTCGGTGGGCAGCGTGGCCAGGGCATTGGTCACAAGGCTGGCAAGATCGCCATCGTGTCGGAAGCCGAGCCTGTCGGCCACGCGCGTGGTCAGCGGCGGCTGTGCGGCAAAGGCCCGTTCCAGACCAGGGTCGGGGCGATAGGTGACCAGCGCCGGATCGGCGCCAGTGGCCTGCGCGATCGCCATGACCAGATCAGCAACCGTGATCCGCAGGGCCGGCAGGGTGCAGGCGCGGCCCTCCGGCAGATCGCCCGTCGCAATCGACAGGGCGTGGCCAAGATTCTCGGCGCACTGCCGCACCGATTGCAGCCACTCGGTGCCGTTGGCCGAAACCGGGCAGACAAAGGCCCGATGGGCGCGCAGCGCGGTGAACAGGTCGCTCAGGAACGCCGATTTCAGCCCTGATCGCGCCGGCGGCCGCGCCACGATGCCGGGCAGGCGCAGCGACAGTCCGTCAATGGCACCGCGATTGGATTGCATCGCCACCAGTGTTTCGACCATCGCCTTGTGGGCGCCGTAGTGAAGATGGGGGGACAGCGGCGTAGTGTCATCCACGCCGGCAGCCGGCATCGCCTCGCCAAACACGGCAATCGAGCTGGCAAAGACCACGCGTGGCCGGTCCGCCACCGCCGCAACCTCGCCCAGCAACTGGCGTGCCGCCTCCACATTCACCCGCCATGCCAATTCCGGATCGGTTTCCGCGGCACCGCCGGGCACCGTGGCTAGATGCACCAGCGCCCCGCAGCCGCCCGCCAACGCCGCGCGGCGCACATCGGGGTCGGCAAGGTCGCCGGCAATTGCGGTCATGCCCGGCTGCGGTGCCAGGCTGGTGTCGATGGCGACAACGCGAAGCCCCTGTTCCAGCAGCAATGTCAGCAGCGCGCAGCCGACAAAGCCGCCGGCGCCTGTGACGATGACCGGGGCGGCCTCAGTCATTGAAGATGGCGACAGCCCTGGTCCAGCCCGCCGAACCGCGCTTCACCTTGTGCGGGAAACAGGCAACGGTGTAGCCGAACGGCGGCAGCGCCTCGAGATTGTGCAGCTTTTCAAGGTGGCAATAGCCGATGTCGCGGCCGGCCTTGTGGCCTTCCCAGATCAGGCTGGTGTCGCCGGTTTCGGCCACCTTCTGCGCCGTATAGCTGAACGGCGCATCCCACGACCAGGCATCGGTGCCGGTGACGCGGACGCCACGTTCCAGCAGATACATGGTCGCTTCATAGCCCATGCCGCAGCCGCGGTTGACGAAGTCCGGATCGCCCAGCGCCATGCCGGCGGCGGTGTTGACCAGCACGATGTCCATCGGCTGCAGCGTGTATCCGATGCGGGCGAGTTCGGCCTCGACCTCGGCCGCCGTCACGACATGGCCGTCGGGCAGGTGGCGGAAGTCCAGCTTGACGCCGGGTCGGAAGCACCAGTCGAGCGGCACCTCGTCGATGGTCATCGCCGGCTTGCCGCCATCCATCGTGGGATGGAAATGCCAGGGCGCATCGAGATGAGTCCCGTTGTGGGTCGAAAGCTGCACCATCTCGGCCGCGGCAAAGCCTTCGCCGCCCGGAAACTGCTCGGCGCCCACACCGGGGAAGAAGGTCTGGGCTTCCTTCACCGTGTCACCATGCAGCTGATAATCGATCTTCGGCCGCATGAACGGCGGATCGGTGATCACGTCATTTTCAAGGGTGATCGACAGGTCGATGATGCGCATGATTCAGGCTCCGTGGGACAAGGCTCAGCTGCTTGGGACAACGCGCTGGTCGATGGCGCCGAACAGCGGCGCGCCGTCAGGGCGGGTCGCCTCCATCCTGACGCGCTCGCCAAAGCGCATGAATCCGGTTTTCGCCTCGCCAAGATCAAGCAGCTCGATCCCGCGGCGCTCGGCGATGCACGACGATCCGACCTCACGGAAATTGGCGTTGGACACCGTGCCCGAACCGATGATGGTGCCTGCGACCAGGTGCCGGCTGCGCGCCGCATGCGCGACCAGTTCGTGAAAGCCGAACGCCATCGGATAGCCCTGCGCCGCACCAAAGCGTGCGCCGTTCCACCAGACGTGCAGCGGCAGATCGACCCGTCCGTCACGCCAGTGGGGCCCCAGCGCGTCAGGCGTGACGGCGACCGGCGCCATCGAGCAGGCCGGCTTGGCCTGCACCCAGCCAAAGCCGGTCTTCATCTCGATGGGCGCGATGGCGCGCAGCGACCAGTCGTTGATCTGCACCACCAGCCGGATGTGGGCCAGCGCCTGTTCGGCGGTGGTGCCCATCGGCACCGCATCGACAATCACGCCGAACTCGCCTTCGAAATCGATACCGTCGGCCTCCGATGGCAGCGGCACATCGGCAGTGGCGGGCAGGAAGCGATCGGACAGGCCCTGGTACATCAGCGGCCGGTCCCGCGGGACCGGATCCATGCCGAACACCTTCTGCATCAGATCGCCGTGGCTTTCGTAGGCCGAGCCATCCAGCCACTGCCAGGCGCGCGGCAGCGGTGCCAGTGCGGCCGCGGCATCAAAGGCCTCCCCTTCCCCGGCCGCCAGCCGCGCCGACAGCGCGCGCAAGGCCGGTTCGGCGTGCGCCCATTGTTCCAGGGCCTGCTGCAGCGTGGCAGCAATGCCGATGGCGGGCAGGCAGCGCAGGTGATCGGCCGACACCACGACCAGCCGGCCATCGGGACTGCCATCGGGAAGCGTTGCGAGCTGCATGTTCGTTCCTGTCCGTTGCGGTCGCTTGGGATCTGTTTGTCGAATGCCGTGTCAAAATGGCTGGCGCAGCGTGGCGCGCAGGCCGATTGCCGTCACCGCAGGGCCCAGCAGGCCGCCGGCGGCGACCTTCATGGCCAGGGCGGCCCACCAGCCAACGGCGATGCCACCTGTTGCCGTTGCCAGCACGGCCGCCATCAAGACGAGCAGCACAGCCGACAAGGCCGCGAACAACAGGGACCGCAACAGCAGGCCCTGCGGCCCGCGCACGGTCCCCGACAAGGCGGCCAGCCGGCCGCTGCGGCGCTGGCGGCGCGCCATCAGGCCGGGGATCGCGCTGGACATCAGGCCAACCATGAACCCTTGCGGCAGGCAGTCGCCCACCAGGCCGGCCATCCCCCACACCGGCACCGGGCCGCCGCGGCCAAAGACCAGAAGAAAAAATGCGGCCGACAAACCGGCGTTGATCGCAAAGCCGATGGCGGCTTCCCGCCGGATATAGGCGGCCGCGGCCATCACAGGTCGCTCCACGCCCATGCCAGCGGCGCCTCGCGAAAGGCAAAGCGGTCGACATGCTCGGCAATGGCGCGCTTGAGGCCATCGCGCTGGCCGGCCGCCGACGCGGTGATCGTCACCGTCAGTGCCGCGTCGCTTGCATCGAGCACGACCAGCGCGTCAGCCGGCCATTCGGCACCGCGCGCATCCTTCGGAAAGGTCAGCTCGGCATGGACGGCATCGGCGCTGACGGGCAGCTTGTGGGCGAAATGCTTGGCCATCTGCTGCAGGTAGCGGCTGGCGTGGGCGGTGGCCACGCGGCCGCTGGCGCTGAAGCCGCTCATGCCGTGGCCCCACCCAGCGTCTCGGCGAACCAGTCGGCGATACAGTCGCGGCCATGGCTCATGTTGTCGGCGCCGACATGCTCGACGCCGCCTTCGCGCGCGGTGAAGATCAGCTTCTCCCGGCGAGGCGAATTGACCAGCTGGTCATAAAGGTCATGCGCATAATCGACGCTGATCTGCCGGTCCTGCGCGCCGTGGGTGACGAGGAATGGCACCCGGATGCGGTCCATGTGGCCGTTGAGGTTCATGTCGGTCGATTTCGCCATGAAATCGTCCATGTCGCTGGCGCCGAACGCCCACATCACATGCGCCCAGTAATGCGGCACCGGGTTTTCGCCCTCGCGCTTCAGGCGTTTGTCCTGCACCTCGCGCCAATTGTGGTTGGCGCCCCACACCGCGCCCGAGGCGAAGCGCGGTTCATAGGCGACGGCGCGCGGCGCAAAGTGGCCCCCCAGGCTGATGCCGGTCATGCCGATGCGCTTTGCATCCACATCCGGTTGCTGCTCCAGCCAGTCGACCGCTTTCGAGGCCCAGTTCTCACTGTGCGGATCAACCGGCAGGTTCTGCAGGCGCAGCGCCTCGCCGCTGCCAGGCTGGTCGACGCACAAGGTGGAGATGCCGCGCCGCGCCAGCGCTTCTGGCAGGCGTGACCAATAGAGCAGCTCCTTGCAGCTATCGAGGCCGTTGCAATAGACGACCGTCGGCTTCGGACCGTCGCCGGGCGCGCGCGTCCACAGCGCCGGCATCGTGCCATTGGCCAGCGGAATCTCGACCCGCTCGCGGTTGATCCGGCCCAGCCGGGTTGCCCGGTCGAAGGCGGCGCGCGCGCGGGCATAGGTTTCCGTGCGGCCCGGCGAGCCGTGGCCCTGCATGCGTTCGGCAGTGAACATGTAGAGCGCGGCGCGCTCCAGCTTGTTGGCGGCGCTGAATGCCCGGCCACGGGCGTCATCCTCGTCGGCAAGGGCGATGAGCTTGTCGCCCATCGCGACCCATTGCGCGAGGAACTGCGGCGTACCGGCATCGGCGCCACTTGCGGCCGCATCGCGGATCGGCTGGCACATGTCGACGATCTCGCCGATCTGGCCGCCGCTCTCCATCGCGATGGCGACAGACAGGTTCCAGATATAATTGGGGAAATATTCGAACAGGGCCATGGCTCAGGCCTCCGCCGGCTGGAACAGGCCCGGGTCGGGCGCGGGGTGCGGCATGGTCTGCGGTCCGCCGACACCGATGCCCCACTGGTCCATCACCTGCGGCCCCGGCACATAGACGGTGGGCTGATGCGCTTCGAAATCAACCTCTTCCAGTTCAGATGTGTATTCGACCGCGAAGCCGGCCGGCGTGGTGAAATAGCTGAAGGTGTTGTTGCCGGCGGTGTGGCGCCCCGGCCCCCAGCGCACATCGATGCCCGACTGGCGCAGCCGCTTGAGGCCGCGCATCATGTCGTCGACGCCGAGCATGTCATAGGCGACATGGTTGAGGCAGGGCGGGCCGGGCAGGATGGCGAGCCGGTGGTGCGCGGAATTGCAACGCAGGAAGCACATGAAATCGCCGAGCCAGTCGCTGACCCGGAAGCCGAGCACATCGGTGAAGAAGCCGACCATCGCCTTGTGGTCGGGCGAGTGCAGCACGATGTGGCTGATCTTGACCGGCACGCCTTCCCAGCGGACCAGCTGCCGGGCAGTGCCGCGCGCGACATCGCTGGAAATCTCGAACGCCAGGCCATCGGGCGAGAAGAAACGGAAACCGAAACCGCCGAACGGACCGGCCAAATCCTGCGGCCCGTGGATGATGCGGCAGCCAGCCGCCACGACGCGATCATGCAGGGCCGCGACATCGGCAGCGCTGTCAGCGGCCAACGCAATCACATCGACCCGCTGACGATCGGACTGGCGCAGCCGCACCACGGCCGGCTCGTCGGCGCCCTGCGCCGCCAGCCAGACCATGCCGGCTTCGGCATGGGTTTCCTTCAGGCCCCATTGGTCGACATAGAACGCCCGCTCCGCCTCCAGATCGGGCAGCGCGTAGCCAACGTAGCGGATTTCGGTGACGCGGGTCATGATGGATACTCCTGGGGGCTCAGATCGGCTCGGCGACGCGGGCGAACATTTCGGCGTTGATGGCGGCCATGTTGCCGGGCGGGGCGAGGCCCAGCTGGCCATGGCAGATGCCGAGCGAGGCGCGGCAGATCCAGGCACAGCGCTCGAACCGCCGGGCACGATAGGCGGTGAACGCCTGCTCAGGGGTGTCGGCGCGGGCAATCTCCTCAGCCAGCACCAGGCCATCCTCGATGGCCATGCCGGCGCCCTGGCCCAGATGCGGCGTGGTGGCGTGCACGGCATCGCCGACCAGCACGACCCGGCCCCGATGCCAGTCGCCTTCGACCAGCAGATAGTCCAGCGGCTTGTAAACCACGCCGGCATCGTCGGTGATGCTTGCCGCCAGCGCGGTGATCGCGGGCGGCAGACCCGCCAGCTTGGCGCGCATGGCAGCGGCCAGGCCTTCGGTCGGGTAACGCGGATTGCCCGGCTCCGGCGTCGTCACATACATGTACATCAGCGCCGGCCCGATCGGGACCAGGCCAACGCCGATCGGCCCTTCATAGGCGTGCAGACTGTCCAGCCCCTCCGGCCGGGGGAAATTGTATCGCCACACCGACTGGCCGGTGAAGCGCGGCCCCTCCGCCTCCGGCAGCACCATCGCGCGCGTCGCCGAATAGACACCATCGGCGCCCACCACCATGTCGAAGCGGCCGCTGGTCCCGTCGGAAAAGGTCACGTCCACCCCGGCGCCGTCGTCGGCCAGCGCCGTCACCGTCAGCCCCAGCCGCACCTCTGCCCCGGCAGACTGGGCGCGGGCGCCCAGCACGCGGTGCAGCGCCGGACGGCCAATGCCGATGTTGGCCGGCTTGCCCTCGACCAGCCGATGGGCCGGAATCCGCGCGACCCGCACGCCATTGGGGGCATAGATCTCGACATGGTCAAAGCCGATGCCGGCATCGAGATAATCATCAAGCAGGCCCAGCTGGTCCATCGCCCGCACGACGTTGGACTGCTGGATGATGCCGACACCATAGACGGTCCAGTCCGGGTCGCGCTCGATGATGGTGACGGCATGGCCGTGCCGGCGCAGCGCGATGGCCGCGGTCAGCCCGCCGATGCCGCCGCCGATGATCAGGATGTTAGCGTGTTGCATGGAGGGGCAGTCCAATCGAAAGTCCGGTTGGTCAGAAACAGTCGAGATCATTGGCCAGCGTCACTGGCCCCTTGTAGGCCCCGCGCACCGCGGCCAGCAGCATGGCAAGCCGGTCCGGCCCGCCGGTGCCGCCGGCGAAATGCGTGACCACCAGCGACTTGGCGCCGGCCCTGGCCGCCAGCGACCCGACATCGGACGGGGTCAGGTGGTGCGTGGTCAGATGCTGCACCATCTGCTGTCTGGTCGCGGCCGGCATGTCGGGCGCATTGCGGGCGACGCGGGCCAGCGTCATGTCGATGTCGATCATCTCGGTCACCAGCAGATCGGCGCCGGCGGCAAAGCGCTCGACGGCCGGGCTGGGCCCGGTATCGCCGGTGTAGACAATCGACCGCGCCGGCAGATCGAAGCGGAACGACAGCGACTTGTAGGCCTTGTCCTCGGCGCTGCCCGGGGCAAAATCATAATGGCTGTTCTGCACCGTGCGCAGCCGCATGGTGCCGATGGTCACATCGGCCCCGCCAACAAGCTCGACAACCGTGACGCCGTCGGCCGGCGGCGCCCAGCTCTGGCCGGGCACACCATAACCCGCCGCGGCGGCCGGCTGCATCGATGCCACGATGCCAGCCACCAGCGCCTGCGTGCCAGGCGGTCCATAGACGGTGAGCCGGTCCTTCACCGTGGTCTGGTTGCGCAGCGCCAGCACGGCATTCAGCCCGGCGGTGTGATCGGGGTGCAGATGGCTGAGGAACACCGCCTCCACGCGCGGCAGGGCGATGCCGGCCCTGGCGAGCTGGCCCACCGTGCCATCGCCGGCATCGACCAGATAGACCTTGCCACCGTTCACCAGCGCATTCGCTGGTTGCGAGCGGCTGGTGTCAGGCACCGGCCCGCCCATCGTGCCCAGCGTGATGAAGCCCTGTGCCGGGGTGGCGCACGGCGCCGCCGCGGCCGGCATGCCGGCCAGCAGCGCCGCGATGATCACGCCGAGCCGCGCCGGGCCGAACATCAGAAGTTGTACCCGATGCGCAGGCCATAGATGCGCGGCGGCGCCAGCTTGCCGACAGGCATGTCCAGCACGGGCCGGGTGCCGGCACGCTGCAGGATCTCGACATCCTCCACATTGTTGACGAACAGCGTGGTGTAGAGCGCGCCGTTCATGAACTCTGCGGTCAGATACAGGTCAGACATCATGTAGCCGCCCTGACGCTCTTCCGGGCGGTAGTTGGCATTGAGAAAGCGGCTGCTTTCGATCGTGGTGCGGGCGCCCAGCAGCAGGCGGACATCCGCCGACACATCAAAGCCATGCTCGTAGCCGGCGTTGATCGACCAGCGCGGGGCGTTGACCGCCGGCTTGCCGGAACAGTCGAGATCGAAGAAGCGGGCATTGTTGCCGGGCACGCCCGGGTTGGCGAGACGGCTGCCGAGCGTGGTGCAGCCGGTGGCCACGGGCGCGCCCGTGCCGGAGAAGTTGGCGGTCTGCAGGCTGCGATACTTGCCGTTCAGATATTGCACGCTCAGGTTCAGCCTGTCGTTGGGCGACGGGCGGAACAGGACCTCAATCTCGGCACCATACATGCGCGACTTGCCGGCATTTTCCGTGCGCGACCCCTGGGCAAAGATGCCGTTGCCGGTCAGAACGCCGCCGACGAAGGTGATCTGCTGATCGGTGTAATCCCAATAGAAGACTTCGGCATTCACCTGCAGCTTGTTGTCGAAGAAGCGGTTCTTGGCGCCAAGCGTGTAGGCGGTCAGATATTCCGGCCGGTAGCTGTTGGCCGGCGGTGCCGCCACGAAGAACCCGCCCGATTTGAAGCCGGTCGCGACATTGGCATAGACCAGCGACGCCGGGCCGGCATCCCATTCAACGCCGACCTTCCAGGTGAACCGGTCGAAATCGAGGTTGCCGCCGAATGGGGCGCCCAACGGCGGGTTGACCGGGCCGGGGCGGCCGCCCGAGACGCTGGCGGTCTGCTGATCCTTGCTTTCCTTGGTGTAACGGCCGCCCAGCACGGCGCGGAACGTGTCACTCACCGCATAGGTCATCTGGCCGAAGGCGGCATAGCTCTTGGTTTTCACGTTGGGCGTGAAGCGCGTGGTGGACAGGTCCCCCTGACGGAAGAAGTTGGTCGAAACCAGGTCTTCCGAGAAATAGAAGGCACCCAGCACGTACGACAACGGGCCGTCACCGTTGGACGACAGCCGCGCCTCCAGGGTGAACTGGCCGGCATCTTCCTGAATCTCGCCGCGGAAGCCCGGCAACCAGGTGACATAATCGACGTCGGACTGGCGCAGGGCCGGCTGCACGGTCAGCGTGGCAAAGCCCAGATCGACATCGAGGATGCCGGTGATGCCATAGAGATGATTGTTGAGATAACCGGTGTTCTGGGCAACGTCGACACAGCCGCTGGTCACCAGGCCGCCGACGCCACCGCAGAACGGCGGTGCCGGCCGTGTCGCGGCAAAGGCGCGGATGGCATCGATCGCGCGGGGGCTGGCAAGGCCGATGCGATCAGCCAAGGCCGGCGTGGCATATTGCGCGGTGGGCAACAGCACGCTGCCGGCCCCGCGGCCACCCTGATTGAAATAATCGCCGATGATCAGCAGCGAAACCTTGTCCGATGGCTTGACCAGCAGCGATGCGCGGGCCGCCTTGCCATTCTCGTCATCATATCCGTCGGACAGATAGCCATCGTGGCGGATGATCTGGCCCGCCACGCGCAGCGCGGCGACGCTGCCCAGCGGGACGTTCAGCGCCGCCTGGGCGTTGCGGCCATCATAATTGGCGATCTCGCCCATCACGCTGCCCGACACGACTCCAAGCTGCGGCTTGCGCGCGACCACGTTGATGGCGCCACCGGTGGCGTTGCGGCCATAGAGCGTGCCTTGCGGGCCCTTCACGACCTCGACACGTTCAAGATCATAGAAGACGCCGCCCAGCCCGGCCGGGCGCGCCTGATAGACGCCGTTGAAATTGAAGGCGACGGCGTTTTCCGAAAAGCTGTTCTGCGAATTGGTACCGACGCCGCGCAGGAAGAAGCTGGTGGTGCCGCCCGTTGGCACCACCCGCAGCGCAGGCACCAACCGCTGCATGTCGGCCACGTTGGTGACACCGGCATTGATCAGCAGATCGCCACTGATGGCGGTGACGGCAACCGCCGCCTTCTGCAGGCTTTCCGCGCGGCGCTGCGCAGTGACGATGATTTCGGCAATGCCCTGATCCTCGTCAGCTGCCGCAGCCGGTGTCGATTGGGCTGCTGCCGGTACCGCAATGGCAATGACGGCAAGCGATGCCGCCGCAAACAGCGAAAATTTCCGCATGATCCCCCTCCAGCGCATGGTCGACCATTTTGATCTGACGCGTTGGGTTCAACTTCGCAGACAGGGAGGCAATTAAAAAATCAATTGTTCTGATCTTCAATCATAATCGGATTGGATAGGTAAGGCGCCGAGGCAACCTGCTGCATCTGCCCGATCAGCCAGGCGATGGCGGGATCGCCAGCCCGAACCGAATGATATTGCACCATCATCCTGAGCACCGGAATCTCCACCGGCAACGGCCAGGCACGGATTGGCAGCGAAGTGATGAAGGCATTGGCCAGCCGCTTTTGCAGGACCGCAATGCGCTGGGTGCCGACCACCAACCGCGCCACGCTGGAAAAGCTGGGCGTGGTGATCTCGATGCGCAGATTGGGAACAAGCGCCGACAGATGCCGCTCGGCAAAGCTCATGCTGCGCACCGTGCCAAAGCGCACGGCAACATGGCCAAGCTCGAACAGCTGGGCGCGCGAAATGGGCTTGGCCATGCAGGTATTTTCTCGCCAGCCGACAACGACATGCTCGTCTTCCCACAGCAGTTCGACCGGGTGATGGGGCTGGGCATATTGATCGGGATCGATGGCCAGATCGATGTCGCCCTTCTCGAGCAGGTCAGGAACATGCGGGCCGGTGGGAAAGATATCGAGGCAGACGCCGGGGGCCACCGTCGACAGATGCTGAAGCAGCGGCCCGATCAGCACGGTCATCGTATAGTCCGACGTGGACACCCGAAAGCGCCGGCTGGCGGTCGCGGGATCAAAGGCGATGCTTGCCGCAATCATGGTATCGGCCCGCTGGATCAGATCCTCGACCATCGGGCGCAGGGATTCGGCAAATGAGGTCGGCAGCATCCGCCGGCCGACCTGGATCAGCAACTCATCCTGAAAATAGACCCGCAGCCGCGCCAACGCCGCGCTCATCGCCGGCTGTGAAACGTTCATCCGCGCGGCAGCGCCGGAAACGCTCAACTCGTCGAGCAGGACCCGCAGCGCGACAAGCAGGTTGAGGTCCAGTCCCTTGAAGCGCAACGCTCTGCCCTCATCGATCAGGCAACGGTTTCGGATGCCAACCTGCCGCCATCCGGGCCGCCCCGCCACATTGATGCCTGACGATAGCAGCCTCCTTGCCCAGGGCATAGTCAAGCGACGCGCTGTTCGATCGCCGCCCATGCATGCGGAGATTTCCCAGAGGTCTGGGTGCCCGCTCTTGTCGTGGCTGGTGCGCCCCGTTCCGTTTGGGGCGTTGGTCAGCGGCAAGTCAGGGTTGCCGGTCCTTCGCCGGTTCCGGCGGGGCGATGCCCGGCGCGGCCGGATCGAGATCGGCGGGCAACGGATCACCAAAGATATGGTGGCCAAACCAGGCCATGTTTTCCGCCAGCGCGGCCACCATCTGGCGCGGCTTGTTGATGGCGTGGCCAAAGCCGTCATACACCACCATCTTCACCGGCACGCCGCGATCTTCCAGCGCCAGGCGCAGTTCATAGGCGTTGGCGATCGGCACCCGCGCATCGTTGGATCCGTGCTGGATCAGCGTGGGGGTTTGCGCCATGTTCACATAGGTGATGGGCGAGGTGCGGCGATAGACATCCGGGTCCTGCCAGGGCGTTGCGCCCAGATATTGGCGGGTGAACGGCGTGATGTCGGTGTTGGCATAATAGGTCAGCCAGTCGGAGATGCCGGCCCCCACGCTGACCGCCTTGAACCGCGTGGAATAGGTGGTGTTGAACGCCGAGATATAACCGCCCTGGCTCCAGCCCATGGAGGCGACGCGCGCCGGATCGACATGGCCCTGTTTCACCAGCAGGTTCACCCCGGCGATCACATCCTGATGGTCGCCAATGCCCAGGTTGCGATAGTTGAGCGCGCGGAATTTCGCGCCATAGCCGGCCGATCCGCGATAATTGGGCCGCAGCACCAGCGCCCCGCGCGCCACGAACCATTCGGCCGGATAATAGCGGTCGGGCCGCACATCGGGCAGATCGATGCCGGTGGGCCCGCCGTGGATGATCACCAGCAGCGGATAGCGTTTGGCCGGATCGAAATCGGCCGGTTTCTGCAAGACCCCCTCGATCCGCGTGCCGTCGGCGCTGGTCCAGCTGATCAGTTCCCGGTGCGACACGGCCTTGCCCTGCCACTGGGCGGCCATGGCGGTGATGCTGCGGGCCTCCCCGCCGGCCATCACCATCACTTCGGGCACGTGGTTCGGCGCCGACCCCACGAACGCCACCGCCTTGCCGTCGGCGCTGCGGTTCAGGCCGACGGCAATACTGGCCCGGCCCAGCGGAACGCGGGCAATGCCGCCATCGGGCGCGATGCGCCACAGGCCCGCTTCGGTGCGGGCCCGGGCCGTGAAGAACAGGCCATCATCATGCCAGGCCAGCGGACGCACATCCTCGTCAAAATTCCGGGTCAGCACGGTGACCGGGCCGCCATCGGCGGCGATGCGCGCCAGCCGGCTGTTGGCAAAGAAGCTGTTGGCTGCGCCATCGGCGGTGATGAAGGCGATGGCCTTGCCATCGGGGGACCAGATGGGCTCGCGGTGGGGGCCGGCGTCGCTGGTCAGGCGGGTAGGCGCACCGCCCGCCACCGCAACGCTGTAGATGGCAGAGGTTTCGCCCACCGCCAGTTCCGGCGTGGCCTGCGCGGCAAAGGCGATGCGCTGGCCATCCGGCGACACGTCGAGGCTGGTCAGGCTGGGCCCATCGGCCGGCGTCAGCGCCCGCGGCGGCGGCAGCGCGCCGGTGCCGGCCAGCACGCCGCCCACATCGGCCAGCCACAATTGCACCGGCACATGATCACCCCGCACGATGCGCCAGCCGCCCAGCGCCTTGTCCCGTGCCTTCAGCCGGGCCGGGCGCTCGCCCGCCGCCAGATAGGCGATGCCCCGGCCATCGGGCAGCCAGTCAAAGGCCGAAACCCCGGCCGGCGCGCTGGTGATGGCCAGCGGTTCGCCGCCATCGGCCGGCAGGATCATCACTTGCCGGCCGTCCTTCTCGCCACGATCGGCCAGAAAGGCGATCCAGCGCCCATCGGGCGACCAGGCCGCATCGCTGGCCGATGTCGCGCCGCGGGTGAGCGGGCGCGACTGGCCGCTGCCCAGATCGGTGATCCACAAGTCGCTGATGATGCGGTTGGCCTGCCAATCGGCGCGCGTCTGTTCGTGCACCAGCCGCCGGCCATCGGGGGACAGGCGGGGATTGGCCACGCTGGCCATCGCCACCGCCTCCACCGGCAGGATGGGCGCCGCCGCCCGCGCCCCCACCGCCGGCATCAGCGCCAGCACCAGCGCCGCCGGCAGCATCCACATCGGCCCGTGCATCATCCATCTCCCCCAGGTCACCGGAAACGTGGCAGGCATCGGCCGGGCGTGCAAGCCGGCGACGCCCTCACACCGGATAGCCGCCCCAAGGCTTGATGGTGCGGATGGCAAAGCCCGAGCGCATGGACGACACACCGGGCAGCCGCGCCAGGCAGGTGCGGTGGATGACGTCGAACTGCTCCAGATCATGGGCGGCAACGCGCAGCAGATAATCGGCGCTGCCCGACATGAGATGGCATTCCAATATGTCGTCAAAGCTGGCCACCGCCGCCTCGAACCGGTCCATCGCCTCATGGCTCTGGCTGGTCAGGGTGATTTCGACAAAGGCATGGCATTTCAGGCCAAGCGCCAGCGGATCCAGCTGGGCGCGATAGCCGCTGATCAGGCCGTCGGCCTCCAGCTGCTTGACCCGGCGATGGCAGGCCGAGGTGGACAGGCCGATGCGCGCCGCCAGATCAGCCAGGCTGATGGTCGAGTCGCGCTGCAGCGCGCGCAATATCAGTTGATCATGCCGATCCATGGGAAAATATCCCGCATTGAATGCCAGTCTCGGGATAGCATTGCGTCAAACCCAGCGAAAGCCCGAAACTCTGGCAACACTTCTCGGGCAGACCGGCGCATAATCGCGATCATCGGGCAAGAACATTGGCCCCGGGGAGAGTGACAATGCGTGTCGGCACCGTGCGGGAAATCAAGAATCACGAATATCGCGTCGGGTTGACGCCCGAAAGCACGCGCGAGCTGGTCGCCCATGGCCATGAGGTGTGGGTGGAGGCCGGCGCCGGTGCCGGGATCGGGGCCAGCGATGCCGATTATGGCGCCGCCGGCGCGGTGATCGTGGCCGATGCCGCCACCATCTTTGCCGCGTGCGAAATGGTGGTGAAGGTGAAGGAACCGCAGGCCACTGAGCGGGCCATGCTGCGCCGCGGCCAGATCCTCTACACCTATCTCCACCTCGCGCCCGATCCCGAACAGACCGCCGATCTGGTCAAGTCCGGCGTCACCGCCATCGCCTATGAAACCGTGACCGGCGCCGATGGCAGCCTGCCGCTGTTGAAGCCGATGAGCCAGGTGGCCGGGCGCATGGCGATCCAGGCCGGCGCCACCGCGCTGGAAAAGGCCCATGGCGGGCGCGGCGTGCTGCTGGGCGGCGTGCCCGGCGTGCTGCCGGCCAAGGTGGTGGTGATCGGCGGCGGCGTGGTCGGCTTCAACGCGGCGCAGATGGCGGTGGGCCTGGGCGCCGATGTCACCATTCTCGATCGCGATCCGGCCGTGCTGGAACGGCTGGACAATCATTTCGAAGGCCGGGCGCGCACGCTCTATTCCGGCCGGGCCAGCCTGGC
>CAZAWH010000014.1:0-32951 GCA_964488775.1 uncultured Sandarakinorhabdus sp.
CGGTCGGCAATGATCTTTCCACCCCGCGCCCCGAATATGGCTTTCCCGGCCTGAAGCCGGGTGACCGCTGGTGCCTGTGCGCCGGCCGCTGGGAAGAGGCCCGCCGCGCCGGCTTTGCGCCCGAGGTGGTGCTGGAGGCCACGCACGAAAAGACGCTGGAGCTGACCATGCTGGGCCACCTGCAAGCCCACGGCGTGTGATCATCCCCTGGGACGGGGCCGATTTCGCCGGCGCGAAACTGGCCGCGCTGGTTGATGGCCACATCCTCACCTACCGCCGCGACCACAAGCCCGGCATTCCCTGGCCCGGCCTGATCGATTTGCCCGGCGGCGGCCGCGAAGGCGGGGAAAGCCCGGCGCAATGCGTGTTGCGCGAGCTGCACGAGGAGTTTGGGCTGATCCTGCCGGAATCGCGCCTGTGGTGGGCGCGGCCCTTTCCATCGATGCTGCCGCCCCGGCGCACCGGCTGGTTCCTCGCTGCCCGGACCACCCGGGCCCAGATCGCCGCCATCCGCTTTGGCGATGAGGGCCACAGCCCGTGCCTGATGCCGGTGAACGCCTTTCTGGCCGCGCCGGATGCCATCGCGCCATTGCAGGATCGGCTGCGGCTGGTGCTGGCATGAGCCTGTTTGGCGAGATTCTGGCCTTGCTGCGCGGGCACATGGGCGCGCCTGCACATGACCGCCAGCGCCGACCCCGAGGACATGGCCGGCCTCGCCCGCCAGCACACGCTCAGCCTGCTGGAATCGGCCGGCATCAATGCCGTGCCCGACACCGCGGCGGCCTTTCCGCAAAGCCTGGCGTTTCGCGAACGCACACAGCAGTTGATCGCCCTGCCCAGCGGCCTGGTCCAGCGCGCCCATTGGCACCGCGAGATCATCGCCGACGGTCGCAGGCACCGGGTGGAGGAGCGCAGCATTCGCCGGCTGGAATAAGGTATTCCAATACCACACCCCTAAACCAACGGATTTCCTTGACGGAAAATGGCCTTTGCGCGATATGCCGCGCCACAGCCGGGGTCAATGCCGCCCGGCCAAAGACCGCGCCGGGGCGTCATTGCCTCGGCTGCTGCATTTTAGACGAATGGAATCAACGCCATGCTCACCCGTACCACGGCGCCGGCCAAACCGGCGGAAGTTGAAAAGAAGTGGTTGCTGATCGACGCCGAAGGGCTGGTGGTCGGCCGTCTCGCCACGATCATCGCCAATCGCCTGCGCGGCAAGCACAAGGCCAGCTTCACCCCGCACGTCGATTGCGGTGACAATGTCATCGTGATCAACGCCGACAAGGTGCGCTTCACCGGCAAGAAGACCACCGACAAGGTCTATTATCGCCACACCGGCCACCCCGGCGGCATCAAGGAAACCAGCCCGGCCAAGATCCTGGGCGGCCGGTTCCCGGAACGCGTGCTGATCAAGGCGGTTGAACGCATGGTGCCGCGCGGTCCGCTGGGCCGTCAGCAGATGCGCAACCTGCGCGTGTTCGCCGGTGCCGAGCATCCGCACGCCGCGCAGCAGCCGGAAGTTCTCGACGTCGCGTCGATGAACCGCAAGAACACCACCATCGCTGGTTGAGGAACAGAATTATGACCGACAATCGCCAGTCGCTGGCCGACCTCGCCGGCATGGATGCCGAAACCACCACCAACACCGGCGCCGGCAACCCGCCCGCCCCTCTGCGTGAGCAGGAACTGGACGCTTATGGCCGCGCCTATGCCACCGGCAAGCGCAAGAACGCCATTGCGCGCGTGTGGCTGAAGCCGGGCACCGGCAAGATCACGGTGAACGGCCGTGATCAGACCGTCTATTTCGCCCGCCCGTCGCTGCGCCTGGTCATCAACCAGCCGTTCGATGTGGCCGAGCGCCGCGATCAATATGACGTGGTTGCCACCGTGGTCGGCGGCGGCCTGTCGGGCCAGGCCGGTGCCGTGAAGCACGGCATTGCCCAGGCCCTGACCAAGTATGAACCCGCCCTGCGCACCCCGGTGAAGCAGGCCGGTTTCCTGACCCGCGACCCGCGCGTGGTCGAACGCAAGAAGTATGGCAAGGCCAAGGCCCGCCGCAGCTTCCAGTTCAGCAAGCGCTGATTCGCGCTGCACTGCCGGCATTGGAACCGGGGTGGCCCTGCCACCCCGGTTTTTTTGCATTTGTGTGACAGGCGGCAACGGCAATTTCACCATTTTTGCAAGTAAAACGGATGTTGCAGCGCAAAAATGTTAATCTTAATTACCTGTTAACCATTTTTTAAGCCGTTGAGTGCAAAGGATATTGACCTGAAACCGCCAAGTTGCGATGACCGTAATTGGTACGATTTGGGTGGAATTCCACCATAATGGTCAGGAACAGGGCGATGGCGAAATTTCTAGCGGCAGTGGGCGTGACCTTCGCTTTGGCCAGCGCGGCAGGCGCCGTCACCATGCCGGCACCCTTGCGCGACAACACGCCGGTGACGGGCAACAAGGCCCAATTCACCAATGACGCCCTGTACAAATATTATGACACGGATGGCACTGCCACCACGACGGCGCCGGGCAACGGGATTCAGCAGGGCTTTCTTGCCCAGAAATACTCGCTGACTCCTCTGAACCCGCCCAGCGGGACGTCCAACAACGTGCTGCCGCAACTGGAGCGCGCCGTTGTTGAATTCCGCGCCGGTGGCACCACGCTGGGCAGCGGCAACCGCACCTATGGTTTCCACATCCCCGATGCGACGACTGGCGTGCCTGATCTGGTGCCTGGCCCGGACGTGTATGCCGAACTGAACACCACGACCACGCAAAATGCCACCACCAGCAGCGTGTCGACCACCAACCAGATCAACGTGCCGTGGGTGAACTTCCTGGCGCTTGGCACCACCAACGATGCCGTGCCGCAACCGCCACCAGTGTCGTTCGAAATCACCCGCACCGGCAACATGATCACCTTCCGCATCGGTGACAGCAGCAGCGGTGCAACCTGGGACCATGTCTGGTCGTCCACTCAGACCTATTTCGGGGCGGTCAACGCCATCCAGCTGCGCATGGCCAACGGCGGCAACGCCGCCTGGCGGATCACCGATCTGCAATACAACAATGCCTTCCTGAAGCCGTCGACCGACAGCGCCGCCACCGGCACCTATCAGTCTGACAACATCTCGGGCAACGCCTTCTCCAACCGCGAGATTTTCTTGTGGGAGAAGGTTTCGGGCGATTTCACCCTCAAGGGCAATGTGTTCCTGGGCTGGGTGCTGAACCGTCCGACCAACGCTGACTCCAACATCCAGATCTCGCTGATGGAAACCCCGGTCGAGCAGGTGGAACCGGTGCCGGAACCGGCCAGCTGGGCGATGATGATTGCCGGCTTCGGCCTGGTGGGTGCCAGCATGCGCCGTCGCCGCCGCGCGCTGGCCTGATCCCGTCTGATCGCACGTGCAAGCGCCGGTGCGGCTGCGGCCGCGTCGGCGCTTGGTGTTTCGGGCCCTGATTCGGCCTGGACCGGTGCCCGATAGTCTCGGCCGACGATAGAATTTGCATATTTCTCAGTTTGTTAACTATGGAACTGCCCTTGCACCGGCTTCTTGAATCACCAAGGCGGTTTTTCGTAAATTATTAATCTTTTGTTTTGACAGGCATCGCATCCGTTGAGAGCAGGGCTCCTGAACACGCCAAGAAGGGGTCTGTCATGGGTCGCATCCTGTTCTCGCTCGCCGTTGCCGCAATAGCCGTCTCGCCGGCCCAGGCCATTCAGCATGTGGTGACACTGAACGGCACCGTTGCCGGCGAGGCGGCGGATCAGCGCTATGAATTCGCGGGCGATTTCCTGCAGACCCATTATGGCCTCACCACGGCCACCGGGGCGACGCCCTCGTATCTGCCGCCGCTGGAACGCGCCGTGGCCGAAGCGCGCACGCCCGGCAGCGGCCGCACCCGCGGCTTCCACCGCCCCACGGCCGCCACGGGCCTGCCGGTGAGCGATGGCGGCACCGGGGTCACCCAGGCCCTCACCAACGTCGGCTCGCTGCCGCGCACGGGCGGTGCCGGCACCTTGTCCAGCGAGGTCAGCCGCGCCTGGTTGGATGATCGCGCCATCAGCTTCAGCCTGTCGCGCGTGGGCACCACCCTCACCTACAGCATGGCCAATGGCACCGCCGGGCAGCCCGACGATGTGTGGAGCTTTTCCGCCGCATCGGTGGCCGAAATCAACGCCTTGCAGTTCCGCCTGCGCTCGGCCGGCAGCAACAGTATTTCCCTGGCAAACGTGCAGTTGACCCGGGGCAGCACGGTGACCAATCTGGGCTGCACCGCGCCGGGCAGTTGCGGCGTCGGCAACACTGGTGCCTTCACCGCCAGCGCCGGCGATGTGCACATCAGCCTGTTTGATCGCGTTACCGGTGATTTCACCCTGACCGGCAACTGGATCTTCGATCTGTCGCCCACCCGCGCCGGCAACAATGCCCAGATCAAGCTGCTCAGCGTGCCGGGCGTGCCGGAACCGTCGAGCTGGGCCATGCTGATCACCGGCTTTGGCCTGGTGGGCGCCAGCCTGCGCCGCCGCCGACTGCACGCCGCCTGAGACAGACGCCGCCATCTGCCCTAAAACGGTGGCATGGCCCGCTGGATCGAAATCGCCGAACCCCATGATCTGACCGCCTGGCAACGGCCGTTGCGGGGTGGGCTGCTGCCCTGGCTGCACGTGCGGTTTGGCGGCGATTGACCATGGCGCGGGGTGCAATCGTCTATCTCCACGGCCAGCCGGGTGGGCCGGGCGAATTTCGGGCATGCGCGCCGGCCGGGCTGGCGGCCATCACCCCGGATCGCAACCGGCCGATCGGCCCGCAGGCCCTCGCCGCGATGCTGCCTGATGCGGCCGGGCCCATCACCCTTATCGGCTTTTCGCTGGGCGCGCCGGTGGCGCTGGCCCTGGCCGCAGCACTGGGCGGGCGCGTGGCGCGGCTGCACCTGGTTTCGCCAGCGGCGCCGCTGGCATTGGGCGATTTCCTGCCGCACATGGCTGGCGGCGCGCTGTTCCGCCTGGCGCGGGATCGGCCGGCGCTGTTCCGCCTGCTCGCCTCGGCGCAGGGGCTGGCCGCCCGCCGCGCGCCGATGTTCCTGCTCAACCGGCTGTTCGCCACGGCGAGCGGAGACGACCGGGAGCTGCGCCACGACCCGGCGTTTCGTGCTGCCATGGGCGAGGTGCTGCGCACCGGGCTGGGCAGCGGCACGGCCGGCTTTGTCGCAGAGGTCAGCGCCTATGCCGCCGGCACATCGCCGGCCGTGGGCGCCATCGCCGCCCCCATCCACATCTGGCAGGGCAGCGCGGACAGCTGGACCCCGCCGGCCATGGCCCGCGCCCTGGCCGCCAGCCTGCCGGGGGATGTCACGCTGACCCTGTTGCCGGGCTGTGGCCATTATGGCGCGCTGCGCGCCGCACTGATGCAGTTGTGATGCCCAAGCGGGCCTTGGCTGCGGCCAAGGCGCACCGGGCTTTCCCGCTGGCGCGCCAACTGGCATAGGGCAGCGCATGATCCGCCGCCTTCTTGCCGCGCTGGCCCTGCTGCTCGCGCCCGTTGCCTCGCCCGCCCAATCGGTGAGCGACCAGCCCCACACCCGTGTGGAATTGATCGCCGCCAGCACCCGGCCCGCCGCCGGCCAGACGCTGGACATCGGCATCGAGCTGACGCCGCGCGCCGGCTGGCACACTTATTGGAAGAACCCTGGCGATGCCGGCGCCCCCACCCGCGTGGCGTGGGACCTGCCGGCCGGCACTGCGGCCCCTGCCGACCTGAACTATCCGGTGCCCGGCACGCTCGTGGTGTCCGGCCTGATGAACCATGTCTATGAAAAGGCCAATGTGCTCACCACCCGCATTGCCGTGCCGGCCGGGCTGGCGGCGGGCACGGCCTATCCGGTCAAGGTGCAGGTGGATTGGCTGGTGTGCAGCCACGAACAATGCGTGCCGGAATCGGCCACGCTCAGCCTGCCGCTGGTGATTGGCGATGGCGCCGCCGATGCGGCCATGGGCCCGCGCCTGGTTGCCGCCGCCGCCGCCCTGCCCAAGCCGCTGGCCGCCGCCGCCGCCTGGGCCAAGCAGGGCAACCGCTTTGTGCTGGCGGTGCCGCTGGCCGGTCTCGACAAGGTGAAATCGGCCTGGTTCTTCCCGGAAGGCGATCTCGTCATCACCCATGTCACCCCGCAGAAGGTGACGATTGCGGGCGACGCCCTGCGCATTGAAACCGATGCGGCGACGCCGGGCCCCGAAGGCGATGTGGCCGGCGTGCTGCGGGTCGACATGGCGGGCGAAGCGCCGATGGGCTTTGCCATCACCGCCAGGCCGGGCAGCGTGCCGGCCGCCGGCAGCCCGCTTGGCGCGGCCGACGATGATGCCGGCGGCGGCGGCGGGGATCCGGGCCTGGCGCTGGTGCTGCTGGGCGCGGTGCTGGGCGGCCTGATCCTCAATGTCATGCCCTGCGTGTTTCCCATCCTGTCGCTGAAGGCGCTGGCGCTGGCGCGCGGCAATGTGGATGCCGCCAAGGCGCGCGGCGAGGCGCTGGCCTATACCGCTGGGGTGGTGCTGGTGGTGACCGCGCTCGGCGGGGTCGTGCTCGCCCTGCGCGCCGCCGGATCGCAGGTCGGCTGGGCCTTCCAGTTGCAGGACCCGCGCGTGATCGCCTTCCTGTTGCTGCTGGTCACCGGCATTGCGCTGAACCTTGCTGGCCTGTTCGAAATCACCCTGTCCACCGGCAATCTGGGGCAGGACAAGGCGCGCGAAGGCGGCCTGTCGGGCAGCTTCTTCACCGGCGCGCTGGCGGCCTTTGTCGCCACGCCCTGCACCGGCCCGTTCATGGCCGGGGCGCTTGGCGCAGCGCTGGTGCTGCCCACGATCCAGGCGCTTTCGGTGTTTGCCGGGCTCGGCTTTGGCCTGGCCCTGCCCTTCCTGTTGATCGGCTTCGTGCCGGCGCTGCGCAAGCGCCTGCCCAAGCCGGGGGCGTGGATGGTGCGGCTGCGTGCCATCCTGTCGGTGCCGATGTTCCTCACCGCGCTGGCGCTGGCCTGGGTGCTGGGCCAGCAGGTCGGTGTCAACGGCATGGCGATCGGCCTGGCCGCCACGCTGGTCTTTGGCCTGTTGCTGTGGTGGCTTGGCGCGCGCCAGCATGGCGGCAAGGGCCTTGCCATCCCGGGCGTCCTCACCCTCGCCACGCTGGTGGCGGCCGTGCTGCTGGTGCCCACCTCTGCGCCGGCCGGGGCGGGTTCTGCCACCACCGCGGCCAGCGAACTGAATGCGGTGAAGTTCACCCCCGCTGCGCTGGCCGAACTGCGCGGGGCGAACAAGCCGGTTTTCCTTTACATGACCGCCGATTGGTGCCTCACCTGCAAGGTGAACGAAAAGGGCGCCATGGCCGACGCGCGGGTGGCAGAGGCCTTCAAGGCCAAGGGCATCACCGTGATGGAGGGGGACTGGACGCGCTCTGACCCCGCCATCTCGGCCTGGCTGGCCGAGCACAAGCGCGCCGGAGTGCCGGTCTATGTCTATTATGACGCGAACGGCGGCGAGACGGAGCTGCCGCAGATCCTCACCGCCGACATGCTGACCAGCCTGAAGGCCTGATCCCGATGCGCGCCGCCCTGCTTGCCGTGGCGATCATCGCGGCACCCACCGTTGCCCAGCCGGTCAATGGCCTGCCCGCCCCGGAGTTCACCGCCACCGATGCCAATGGCAAGCGGGTGTCGCTCAGCGATTTCAGGGGCAAGACGGTGGTGCTGGAATGGACCAACAGCGGCTGCCCCTTCGTGCGCGCCCATTATGACAGCGGCACCATGCAGGCCCGACAACGCGAAGCCCGTGGGCTCGGCGTGGTCTGGCTCAGCATCAACAGCGGCGCGCCCGGCAAGCAGGGCCATGTCGACGGGCCGGGCGCCCGTGCCGAAATTGCCGCCAACAACGCTGCGCCGAGCCACTATCTGCTCGATGGCGATGGCAGGATCGGCCGCCTCTATGCCGCCAAGACGACGCCGCACATGTTCGTCATCCGGCCCGATGGCATCCTGGCCTATCAGGGCGGCATCGACGACAAGCCCACCGCCATCGAAGCCGACGCCAAGGCCGCCACGCCCTGGGCGCTGAACGCGGTGAAGGCGGTGCTCGCCGGCAAGGCCCCCACCCCGGCCGTCACCCGGCCCTATGGCTGCTCGATCAAATACGCCGGCTGAAGGCAAATGAAATGCCTCCGGCGGCAAGGGGCGAGGCCCCTTGACCCGTTCGTTGTCAGGTGGTCCGCGTTGGACATGCGGACTTCACGATTGGATCGTTTCCCCGAGCTTGGCGTATCCGGTCATTCCGGCCGGAAGTGCTCTCCGGCGGGCGCCGACTGACGGAAGTTGGCCGGGATCGGGCAATCGCTGCACACCCGGTCATCACAGAGACGGCACAGGTGGCAGCGCTCATTGTCGCTGCCGGGCAAGGCCGCGAGCAGCTTGTGCAGCAGACCAGCAAATGCCGCATCGTCCGCCTCATCCAGCGGCTGCAACATTGGCCGGATCGCAGCCAACCGGCCGGCCAGCAGCGTTTCGCGCAGTTCATGGCCGGCCGGGGTGAGAAACAGTGCCACGGCCCGGCCATCGCGCGCCGGCCGCCGCTCCACCAGGCCATCGGCCTCCAGCCGGTCCACAAGCCGCACGCAACCGGGGTGCGACAGGCCAAGGATGCGCCGCAGTTCGTCATTGGATGGGCCCAGACCATACCCGATCACCACCACTGCCGCCGGGGTTTCGCCGCCGTGACGCAGGCTCTCCCGTGCCGCCGCCTCGATCCGCGCCGCCACTGCCAGCCCCAGCACCCCCAACAGATTTGCCGTCCTATCCACCATGCCACGACTATAGGTGCATAGCGCACATTTTCAACTTGACATTATGTGCACAATGCACGCAATCAGCGGCCAGCCTCAAGGCAGGAGACGATGATGGACGCCGCCCAGCTTGCCGCCCTCAGCCCGGAACACCGGGATTTCTGTCAGCGCTTCCAGTCCTTCTGGGCCGCGCCCAGCGGGGCGCGCGTCGCCGAGTTGATTTCCCCCGATGCGGTGATCCAGTTCACGGGCTTTCCCGCCATGTCGGGCGCAGACTATGTCGGCGCGATGGGCGAAATGCTGGCAGCCTCGGTTGATCTGACCGTCACCCCGCTCGATTGCGCCGGCAATGGCGACCGGCTCTACATCAGCTGGCGGTGCGAAAGCCGGGTGGGCGGCCGCATGGTCTCCTATCTGGGGGTAGACCGGTTCCGCATATCGAACGGCATGGCGGTGGAAGAGCAGGTGATCTTCGACTCGGCCGTGCTGCAGCCGGTCGCCTAAAGCAGCCGCAAGGCGCCATCCGCCAGGGGCCGCTGCAAGGCCTTTGCCTCGGCCCAATCGGCGGTCAGCCAGGCGTGCATTTCGTTGGGTTCGGTGAGGATCACCGGCATGGCCTTGGGGTGATGCGGTGCGACGTCTGCATTGGGATCGCAGGTGAGGAAGCCGAACAGGGTGAGCGTCACCTCGCCTTCGGCCTTTTTGCGCACGCCGGTCCAACGGGTGGCGATGCCGGCGAAGCAGGCCAGCGGATCATCGCCCTGCGGCGCGAACCACAGCGGCTGGAAGCCGGCGGCCGTCTTCACATGTTCGGCAAAGGCGGTGAACGGCACCAGGCAGCGATAGGATGGGCCCAGCCAGCGCCGCCAGTGGGGCGAGGCGGTGTTGCGGATGTTGGTGATGCCGCGATCAACCGACTTGCCCTCCAGCGCAAAGGCCGGGCTGGGCATGCCCCAGCGCGCCAGGCTCAACGTCGGGCCCGGGCGCTCACCGCGCGCCAGGCCGATGATCGGCGCTTCGCCATCCGGATAGATGCCCTCCAGCACCGGCAGATTGCCCAGCCGGTCGCTCACCGGGCCCAGGGCCAGCGCCGCGGCCAGTTCGCGCAGCGCCTGTTGCCCCTTGGTCAGCGCGTAAAGATTGCACATGGCACGGCCGTCCCCGCCGGGGCCTCAATCGACGAAATCCAGCCCCACTGCGCTGTACAGGCTGCGATCATCGCCCCAATCCGGCTTCACCTTCACGTGCAGGAACAGATGTACCTTGCGGCCGGTCAGTTCGCTGATCGCGGCGCGGGCGGCGGCGCCGATCTCGCGGATGCGGGTGCCGCCCTTGCCCAGCACGATGGCCTTCTGGCTGTCCCGCTCCACGATGATCTGCTGGTGGATGGCGGTGCTGCCGTCGCGGCGCTCTTCCCATTTTTCGGTTTCGATGGTCGCAGAATAGGGCAGTTCGGCGTGCAGTTGCAGATACAGCTGCTCGCGCGTCAATTCGCTGGCCATCAGGCGGGTGGTGGCGTCGCTCAACTGGTCTTCGGGATAATGCCAGGGGCCCGGCGGCATGGCGGCGGCCAGCGCGGCCTTGAGCCCGGCAACGCCATCGCCGGTGCTGGCCGACACGAAGAAGGTTTCCTCGAACGCCACCCGGGCGTTCACCTCCTGCGCCAGCACCAGCAGCTTTTCCTTCACGCAGATATCGACCTTGTTCAGGATCAGATATTTGCGTTCGCGCCGGTTGGCCAGTGCCTCGATGATCGCCGGCACCTCGCCCTTCAGGCCAGCCTTGGCATCGATCACCAGCGCGATCAGATCGGCATCATCGGTGCCATCCCACGCCGCCTTGACCATGGCGCGATCCAGCCGGCGGCGCGGGCGAAAAATGCCCGGCGTGTCCACCAGCAGCAACTGGGCCGCATCGGCCACCGCAATGCCCACCAGCCGCTGGCGCGTGGTTTGCACCTTGGCCGAAACAATCGCCACCTTCTGGCCAACCAGGGCGTTGACCAGCGTGGATTTGCCGGCGTTGGGCGCGCCCACCACGGCCACGGCGCCACAGCGGCTGTCTGCTTCGTTCATGCCTCTATTGCCTTCAACATGGCGGTGGCGGCCGCCTTTTCCGCTTCCTGGCGCGACTTGCCCTGGCCCTGCACCGGGGTCTGGCCGCGCACCTGCACCTCCACGGTGAACAGGGGGGCATGATCGGGGCCCTGGCGATCCACCACCAGATAATCCGGCATGCCCAGCCGGCGTTTCAGCGCCCAGATCTGCAGATTGCTCTTGGGGTCGACCAGATAGGGCTGTTCGGCCGCCATCATCGGGCCCCAATGGCGCGTCACCAGCCGTTCCGCCGCCGGCCAGCCGCCATCCAGATACACGGCGGCCACCAGCGCTTCGGCGATATCGCCCAGCACATTGTCACTGCCGGCAAGGCCCTTGCTGCGGCTGACCGGCTCCATCGCGATCAGCGCCTCTGCGCCCCAGGCGCGCGCCACCCGGGCGTTGGCCGGCCCTTCCACCATGGCGTGCAGCCGCGCGGTCAGCCGGCCTTCGGGTTCATCATGCCGGCCATAAAGCAGGCCGGCGACCACGCAGCCCAGCACCCGGTCACCCAGAAATTCCAGCCGTTGATAGGATTCGCCGGCGACGCGGCTGGCGCTGCCATGGGTGAGGGCGCGATCGATCAGGCCGGGATCGGCAAATTCATGGCCCAGAACATCGCGGGCCCAGGCCGCCAAACGGTCCAGCCGTTCGGCCCGGCCAATGCCGCCATCGGGCAGGGGCTTGCGCTTGCGTGCCATTGCGACCCCGTTGGGCGCATCATCTGCCCGGGTCAAGCATCAGTTCGCGCAAAGCCGCTGGACAAGCGGGGCGCCAGGCCGGAAAACCCGGGTATGGACCCTCTTGCCGCCCTTCGCGCGGCCGGTGCGCAGCCGGTCGACATCCAGGCCCTGTTTGCGGCCGAGCCTGACCGGCTGGACCGGCTGTCGCTTTCGGTCGCCGGCCTGCATGCCGATCTGTCGCGCCTGGCGTTGCCGCTGCCGATCCTGGATCAGCTGCTGGCCGCGGCCGAGGCCGCCGATCTGCCTGGTTGGCGCCGCCGCCTGTTCGCGGGCGACATCGTCAATCCATCCGAAGGCCGCGCCGCCACCCACATGGCCGAACGCGGTGTGGGCCGGGCCGATCATGTCGCCACGGCAGCGGCATCGGCGGCGGCGGTGGCAGGCACGGCGGCGGCGTTGCGCGCCGGCGCCGTGCGCGATGTCATCCACATCGGCATCGGTGGTTCGGCGTTGGGACCGGCCCTGTTGATCGACGCGCTGGGCCGCGATGGGGATGGCCCGCACATCCATGTCGTGTCCAACATCGATGGCGAAGCGCTGGCCCGCACGCTGGCTGCCTGTGATCCCGCCGCGACCCGGCTGGTGGTGGTGTCAAAAACCTTCACCACCGCCGAAACCATGACCAACGCCCAAAGCGCGCTGGACTGGCTGGCATCCCATGGCGTTGCCGATGCGCGGGCGCAGGCGATCGCCATCACCGCCCGGCCCGATCGCGCCCGGGACTGGGGCGCCGGCACCGTGCTGGATTTTGCGGAAAGCGTTGGCGGCCGCTATTCGCTGTGGTCGGCCGTGGGCCTGCCGCTCGCGGTGCGCTGCGGTCCCGATGTGCTGGCGCGGCTGCGCGCCGGGGCCGCGGTGATGGACGCGCATTTCCGCGATGCGCCGCTGGCGCGCAACCTCCCGGTGCTGGCGGCGCTGGCCGATGTGTGGGCGGCGCACGGCCAGGGCCAGCAGACCCGCGGGGTCTTTGCCTATGACGAACGGCTGCGGCTGTTGCCGGCCTATCTGCAACAGCTGGAGATGGAATCGAACGGCAAGCGCGTGTCCCGCAGCGGCGACCCCCTGCCCGGCCCCAGCGCCGCCATCACCTGGGGCGGCACCGGCACCGATGCCCAGCACGCGGTGTTCCAGCTGATCCACCAGGGCACTGCCATCGGGCCGATCGAATTCATCGCGGTGAAGCACCCCGGCCATGGCCTGGCCGCCGGCCACCATCGGCAATTGCTGGCCAACATGCTGGCGCAAGGGGCGGCTTTGCTGAAGGGCCGTGATTTTGATGCGGCGCTGGCGCTTTCGGGCGGCGATGCTGCGTTGGCGCGCGCCAAGACCTTCCCCGGCAACCGGCCGTCGGCCACGTTGCTGCTGGATCGGCTGGATGCCGAAACGCTGGGCGCGCTGATCGCCTTTTACGAACATCGCACCTTTGCCGCGGCTGTGCTGCTGGGCCTCAACCCGTTCGATCAATGGGGGGTGGAACTGGGCAAGGAACTGGCCAACGCTCTGATTGCCGGCGCGGATCTGGGCTTTGATCCGTCCACCGCCCGGCTGGTGGCATTGGCCGGGCTGTAAAAAAACGGCGGCCACCTGGGGGCAGGGTGGCCGCCGCAAGGCCCGCCGGCGTCTGGGGCGCCCGGCGGGCGGGCCTCAGCGCCGGTCGGCGAGCTGGACGGTGCTGCCCAGCTGGCTTTCGGCCAGCTTGAACTTCTTGGCGGCTTCATGGCCATTGCCTTCGGCGCAGATCTTCGCGGCGATGCGGGCGGTGCGCAGTGCCTTGGCGGCGGCCTTGGGATCGGCGGCGCTGGCGCTGGCCTTGATGGCCTGTTCCTGCGCGGCGCAATCGATGGTGGCGGCCTGCACCGGGCTGATGGCCAGGAACGGCATGGCAGCGGCGATCGCCAGGGTGGCGATGGTCAGGCGGTCGATGGTGCGGCGGGTGATCATGGTTTGCGGTCCTTTCGGTCGGCATCAGGGGGGTGGCTTGCCGATGAGGTGGTTTTAAGTCACACTCAGACCCAAGTTAATCCGGATAATCCTTGTGACCCCATGAAGAACAGCTACACAATCCCGCGCAACCTGCTTGATGGGGTGGAGGCGTTCCTACGCGTCGCCGAACGGCGATCCTTCCGGGAAGCGGCCGAGGATCTGGGCGTGTCCCCTTCCGCGATCAGCCAGACCATCCGCCAGATGGAAGAACGGATCGGCGTGCCGCTGTTCATGCGCACCACCCGTTCGGTCGGTCTGACGCAGGCCGGCGAGTTGTTCCATTCCCTCGCCGCCCCGGCCTTTGCCAGCCTGGTTTCGGCGTGGGAGGGCGCCCGCACTCTGGGCGAACGCCCGGCCGGCCTGTTGCGGCTCAACATGCCGCGCGCCGTGGTGCCCATCCTGATCGAACCCATCATCGCGGATTTCTGTGACAAATATCCCGATGTCGATGTGGAGATCGTCGGCGAGGATGCGGTGATCGATCTGGCCAGCAGCGGCCAGGATGCCGGCATCCGGGTTGGCGAGTTGCTGGATGCCGACATGATCTGCCTGCGGCTGACGCCGCCGTTCCGCTTTGTGATCGTTGGTGCGCCCGATTATCTGGATCGCCACGGCCGCCCGCAAGGTCCGGCCGATCTGAAGGCGCACAATTGCATCCGCCAGCGCATCGCCGGCGCCGGGGTGATGTTCCCCTGGCGCCTGGCCGATGGCGGGCGCACCACCGAAATCGCCGTCAAGGGCCGGTTGATCGTCAGCGAGAATGCCGCCGTGGTCGCGCTCGCCCTGCGCGGCCTTGGCCTGGCCCAGCTCAGCGAGCCGCTGGTGCGCGAGCATATCGACAGCGGGGCGCTGGAAATCCTGCTGGAAGCCCAGGCCCCCACCACGCCGGGCCTGTTCCTCTATTATCCCGGCCACGCCCAGGTGCTGCCCAAGCTGCGCGCCTTCATCGATCATGTGAAGGCGGCGCTGGCGGCCGGGATCCTGGACCGGCTTATTCCGCCGGGATGAGGCTGTTCCGCGACCGACGGCGACGGGCCATGCTGCCGGCAAGGCCAAAGCCAAGGACGAGCATGGCCCAGCTTGCCGGTTCGGGCACGCCGGGGGCCACCGGGATGTTGGGGCCGGACAAATTGCTGTTGAACGTATAGCCAACAGCCGCCGGCGCCAGATTGATCACCGGATCGATGAAGGCGTTGCCAAAGCCGAAACCGGCACTGTTGATATCAGGCGGTGGGCCGAACTGGATCAGGCCGACGTTGAGGGCGACGGTGTAGATCTTGTTGGGCAGCAGGTTGAAGGCGACATTGTTGAGGTTCCAGTTGCTGCCGAGGTCCGGATCGAACTGGCATTGCGCAGTGCCCAGGCACAGGCTGCGCTCCATGCTGAAGGCATGGTGGGAAACCTCGCCAACCTCGGGAATGAAATCGGCCCAGTTGATGCCGATCTGCACATAACCGGTCATCTGCCCCTGCAGGAACAGGCTGCCCTTGGTCGAGATGGTCATGGGCACAAATCCACCGTCAGGGCCGCTGACGCTGATGTTGTAGAGCACGCTGGCAAAGCTGAAGGTGGAATTGTACGACAGCGCGGTCATCTTGATGGTGCCGCCATCAATCGCGCTGATCGTTGTCTTCACAAAGCCGCCATCGGTGGCGTTGACCTGATATTGGTCGAAATTGTCGATCGGCTGGACCGCGAAGGTCGCCCCGCCCGGATTGCGGATGCTGATGGAACCCTCGGCCTGGCTCAAAGCCAGGGCCGGGCTTGCCGCGGCCAATGCGGCAACCGCCAGAAGACTGCGCATGTGTTTCCCCCCAGAAACAGTGTTAACCAAATGCTAACAGCGCAGGTCTGATGGCGCAACGGCCGATTGGGCTCAATCCAGTTCCCGCCACTGGCCGCCGATCAGTGCCTCGACCGGGCGGAACTTCGTCTTGTAGGCCATGCGGCTGCAGCCTTCGATCCAGTAGCCCAGATAGACATAGGACAGGCCGGCGCGGGCGGCGCGGGTGATATGGTCCATGATGATGAAATTGCCCAGGCCCTCGCGGCCGGGCAGATCGGGTTCATAGAAACTGTAGATCATCGACAGCCCGTCGGACTGCTTGTCGGTGAGGCAGCAGCCCACCAGCCGGCCCAGGCGGCCATCGCTGCCTGGCTCCCGGTATTCGACCATCAGCGTGTCGACCGGGGATTGTTCCACCATGTCGGCAAAATCATGCGCGTCCATCGCCGCCATGCCGCCGCCGGGGTGACGGGCGGCGAGATAGCGGCGCAGCAGGGCCCATTGCTCCTCGGTCGCCCAGGGTTCGCAGGCGTGGACATCAAGATCGGCATGGGCGGCGAGCAGCTTGCGCTGGGTGCGGCCGGGGCGGAAGCGCGCGGTGGGCACCCGCACCGAGACGCAGGCCTGACAGCCTTCGCAGCTGGGGCGATAGACGACATTCTGGCTGCGGCGGAACCCGATTCGGCCCAGCGCCTCGGCCATGTGCTGGGCGTCATCCCCCTTGAGTTCGGCAAAGACCTTGCGTTCGGTGCGACCGGGCAAATAGGGGCACGCCGATGCGGCGGTCACGAAGAACCGCGGGAATCGATAAGACTGGTCGGTCACGCCAGATGCCCTTCACCCTCGCTGCGGCAAGCATGATCCTGCCCAAGCAGGATAACGGCGATGCTAGCGCGGCATTGCGTGGGCGCAAGGGGTCAATCTGCCTCGACCATGCGGACATCATAGCCGGCCGCGCGCAGCGCCTCGATCAGCCGCTCCAGATGGTCGCGGTCGCGGGTTTCGCACTCGACATCGGTGATCAGGCCCTTGGCCGGCAGATTGGTGAACACGCGCTGGTGATAGACTTCCAGGATGTTCACCTGTTGCTGATCGAAGATGCGCGCCACCTCGAACAGCTGGCCCGGCCGGTCCTTCAGGCGGATGCGCAGGCGGGCCAGCCGCCCGGCGCGGGCCAGATCGCGCAGCAGCACATTGGCGAGCAGCCGTGTGTCGATGTTGCCGCCGCACAGCACCAGGCCGACCTTGGCCCCCTTGAAGCGCCGCGGATGCGCCAGCAGCGCGGCGAGGCCCGCGGCACCGGCGCCTTCCACCACCGTCTTTTCAATGCCGAGCAGCAGAGACACGGCGCGTTCCAGATCGCGTTCGCCCACCAGCACGATATCATCGACGAGCGCGCGCACCACTTCCTGCGTCAGCTGGCCAGGGGTCTTGACGGCAATGCCTTCGGCCAGCGTGTCGCCATCGCACAGCGCCGATTGCCCCTTCATCGCGGCATACATCGACGGGTAAAGTTCCGCCTGCACGCCGATCACCGCCATGTCGGGGCGGCTGGCCTTGGCCACGGTGGCGATGCCGGAAATCAGGCCGCCGCCGCCGATGGGCACCACCAGCGTGTCCAGCTCCGGCACATCCTCCAGCATTTCCAGGCCCACCGTGCCCTGGCCGGCCATCACCTTGGGATCATCAAAGGGATGGACATAGACCAGCCCCTTTTTCTGGGCCAGTTCAAGGGCGTGGGCGCTGGCATCGTCATATTTCTCGCCAAACAGCACCACATTGGCGTCATGGCTTTCGGTCTGCTGCACCTTCACGATCGGGGTGAAGCGCGGCATCACGATGGTGGCCGGAATGCCCAGCCGGCGGGCATGATAGGCCAGCCCCTGGGCATGATTGCCGGCCGACGCCGCGATCACGCCGCGCGCCCGTTCTTCCGCGGTCAGGCTGAGCAGGCGGTTGAGCGCGCCGCGTTCCTTGTAGGCGGCGGTGAACTGCAGATTTTCGAACTTCAGCCACACCTGCGCCCCGGTCAGCAGGCTCAGCGTTTCCGATTTCAGGCAGGGCGTGCGAATCACCGCGCCGGCAATGCTGGCGGCGGCAGCCTCCACGTCGGCAAGGCTGATGGGCAGGCTGGCGGCCTGGGTGTCGGTGGATTGCACGTTCATGCCTGCTCCATAACGCCGCAGGGCCAGGCGCGCTACCCGTAGAAGGGCGCGAGATAGCGGGTGATCAGCGCCACCACCTCGGCCCGCACCGCCGGCAGGGCACGATCCGCATCCGGACCGCTGGCAGCAAGGGTGAGCAGGGCCTGGGCGCTTTCCACCACCACCCGGGCGTGCAGGCTGCGCACCTCGGCCGGGATCTGCGGGGCGCGGGCGGCAAAGATGGCCGAAAAATGCGCCGCCCCGCCATCCAGCATGGCCGCGGCCCCACCGCCACCGGCACGCGCCGAGAGATAAAGCTGCGGAAAGGCCGGATTTTCGGCGAGGAAGGCCGCCAGCGCGCCCACGCCCTTTTCCACCTCCGCCACCAGATTCCAGCGGGCGGGATCGGGATCGGCCGGCATGGTCAACCGCGCTTCGAACGCGCTGACCTGCGCCTGGGCCAGCGCCGTGAGCAGCGCCGCCTTGTCGGGGAAATATTGATAGACCGATCCCACCGGAATGCCGGCCCGGCGGGCCAGATGGTTGGTGCTCAGCGCGTCGGCGCCGGTTTCGGCGATCATGGCCGCCGCGGTGGCGAGAATGAGATCGAACCGGGCCTGGGCACGCGCCTGCACCGGCCGGCGGCGCAAGTGTGGGCTGCTGGTCATGCGGTTCCATGGCGGCGGCGGGCGGGCGCGGTCAAGTCTTGACCGGACCGGCCTTGACCGGACTGGCAAAACATGAGCAATTCATCATGTTTCTGGCAGGGAGCTTGTTCGATGTACCGGCACGACGTGGCAGTGGCAGCGGCCGACATCGACCACATGGGCCATGTCAACAACGCCGTCTATCTGCGCTGGGTGCAGGATGCCGTGGTCGCCTATTGGCAGAACACCGCCCCGGCCGAAGCGGTGGCCAACCATCTGTGGGTGGCGCTCAATCACAACATTTCCTATCGCGCGCCGGCCTTTCTGGAAGACGATGTGGTGGCCAGCGTGGTCGCGGAAGGGGTGCAGGGCGCGCGCGCCTTTTTCACCACCATGTTCAAGCGCGGCGAACAGGTGATCGCCGAGGTGAAGAGCACCTGGTGCTGCATCGATGTCGCCACCATGCGCCCGGCCCGCCTGGCGCGCGACGTGGTCTCTCTGTTCCTGCCGGGGTGATCGCCAGCACCTGACACCGGGCTGTCGCTGTTGCTGAAGGCCATGCCGGATGCGCTGCGTGCCCGATGGGCGGGCTGGGCGGACAGGCCAACTGCGAATTGCCCTCTTGACACTGTCCATCCGGTTTTTAGTCTCCGATATTGTTGGATAGTTTTGCGGGGGGACCTGATGTTTCGCTTTGCATTTCTGGTCGGCGCATCGGCTGTGGCGTTGGCTGCTGGTGCTGCGGATGCCACCAATTTTGCTTACACCGGCTCGATCCAGAGCTTCATCGCCCCCACATCCGGCTTTTACGACGTGACGGCCCTGGGCGCACAAGGCGGTGACTTTACACAGATCGACAATCTGGCACCGGCCGGCGGTCTTGGAGCCGCCGTGTCGGGGCGGCTGTGGATCGGGGCCGGCACCAATATCTTCGTGGTGGTTGGCGGCAAGGGTGGCGACGGACGCTATGCCGGCGGCGGTGGTGGCACCTTCATCTATCGCGATTTCGCCCGGCCGCTGGTCATCGCCGGCGGTGGTGGGGGCTCCGTTCCCTTTTCCAACGGCGCTGGCAGCCCCGGACTGGCGACGCCCGAAGGCGGCGATGATCCCCAATATGGCACTGGCCGCGGCGTGGGAGGACAGGGCGGCACTTCACGCGGGTTGAGCGGTGGCGGCGCCGGCTGGGCCGGCGATGGCAGCAATTATTATGGCAGTGGCTCGGGTGGCTTTGGCGCGCCCAGCTTTGCCGGTGGGGCCGGTTCGGGCCTTTACGGTGCGTCCGGCGGCTTTGGCGGCGGCGGCGGCGGGGTCGACAGCCCCGGCTATGGCGGTGCCGGCGGTGGCGGCGGCTTTTCCGGTGGCGCCGGCGGCATCGCTGGCGGCGGCGGTGGGGGTTCGTTCCTGTCAGTCAGGGCCCTGAACGGCTTGCTCCAGACCGGTGTCAACGCCGGGAATGGCTCGGCTTCCATCACCTATTTTGGCGCCAGCGTGCCGGAACCCGGGACATGGGCGACGCTGCTGAGCGGCTTTGGCCTGATCGGCAGCCTGTTGCGCTGGCGCCGCCGCAAGCCGGCCTGACCGGTCTGTCGGCGGCCTGGCATGGACCACGGCATCCATTTCATTTCAGGGCTGCCACGGTCGGGCTCCACACTGCTGGCGGCGTTGCTGCGGCAGAATCCGGCCATCCACGCCGCGATGACCAGCCCTTTGGGTAGCCTGATCACCAGCCTGATGGGCCAGATGAGCCAGGCGAACGAGGGCGGGCTGTTCATTGACGATGCCCAGCGCGTGCGCGTGCTGCGCGCCGTGGTTGATGGCTTTTACGGCGATCTTCATACCGAGAAGCTGGTCATCGACACCAACCGCATGTGGTGCGCCAAGATGGCATTGCTGGCGACGCTGTTTCCAAAGGCCCGGGTGATCGCCTGCGTGCGCAACCCGGCCTGGATCCTCGACAGCATCGAGACGCTGGTGCGCCGCAACGCCGTGCAGCCATCGGGCATCTTCAGCTATGAAACCGGCGGCACTGTCTACAGCCGTGCCGATGGCCTGCTCGCCGGCAATGGCATGATCGGCTATGCCCTGAACGCACTGCGCGAGGCGGTGTTTGGCGAACAGCACCATCGGTTGCTGCTGGTCCGCTATGATTCGCTCACGGTTGATCCACAACGGGTGCTGGACCGCATCTATGACTTTCTGGGCCTGCCGGGCTTCGTGCATGATCCGAACAATATCGAACCCGATTATGATGCGATGATGTTCGATCAGCGGCTGGGCACGCCGGGCCTGCACGCGGTGGGTGCGAAGGTGCAGTTGAACCTGCGGGCCACCATCCTGCCACCCGATCTGTTTGCCCGGCTGGCCGATGGCGCCTGGTGGGACGGCAAGGAAGGCCTGCCGGCCGGCGTGCAGATGGTGTGATTGCGCGCGGCCGCCGCCCGGATTAATCGGTGGGGATGAACAGCAAGGCCTTGACCATCGCATATCTGGGCATGGGCGTCATGGGCGCGCCGATGGCCCGCCATCTGGCCGCCGCCGGCCATGATCTGATCGTGTACAACCGCACCGCCGAAAAGGCCGCGGCCTGGGTGGCCGCCCATGGCGGGCGCAGCGCCGCCACCCCGGCACAGGCGGCGGCGGGGGCCGACGTGGTGATCGCCTGCGTCGGCGCCGATGCCGATCTGGAGGCGGTGACGCTGGGGCCGGATGGCGCCTTTGCCGCCATGCGCCCCGGCAGCCTGTTCATCGATCACACCACCGTATCGGCCGCCATCGCGCGGCGGCTGGCCGAGGCCGGCAGCGCGCGCGACCTGCTGGTGGTGGATGCGCCGGTGTCGGGCGGGCAGGCCGGGGCGGAGAATGGCAAGCTGACCATCATGGTGGGCGGCAGCGACGCCGCCTTTGCCGCGGCCGAGCCGGTGATGGCCGCCTATGCCACCCGCATTGGCCATATGGGCCCGGCCGGCAGCGGGCAATTGACCAAGATGGTCAACCAGTTGTGCATCGCCGGCATCCTGCAGGGCCTGTCGGAAGGCCTGGCGCTGGGCCTGAAGGCCGGGCTGGACATGGATGCGGTGGTGGAGGTGATTTCCAAGGGTGCGGCGCAAAGCTGGCAGATGGACAATCGCGCCCGCACCATGGTGCGCGGCCAGTTCGATTTTGGCTTTGCGGTGGACTGGATGCGCAAGGATCTCGGCCTGGCGCTGGACGAAGCGCGGCGCCTGGGCGTGCCGCTGCCGCTGACGGCGCTGGTCGATCAATTCTATGCCGATGTGCAGGCCATGGGCGGCAACCGCAACGACACCTCCAGCCTGATCCGCCGGTTGGTCGGTTAGGCCAGACGGACGCGCCGCCGCCGCATCACCGCGCCCGCCAGAGCAAAACCGGCGATCTGCATCGCCCAACTGGCCGGCTCGGGAACGGCTCCATAGGTCAGCCGGAAGGTCAGGTCGCTGGTGGACGGGGCAGACCAACTGCCGCTGACCGTCTGTTCAAAGGTCTGCGCGGGCGCAGCGGACACCGCCATGCCACCCGGATAAAAATTGTTGCTGAACGACAGGCTCAACGAATTCAGCCCTGTTGAATCCAACCCGTAGTTGCTGAGAATGACGGCATAGCTGCCCGGCCCGACCAGCGTGTTGCCGAGGCCAATCTGATGATCCAGCCAGGTTGCATTGATTGGCGTGCCATCGGCGAGACGGATGGTTCCAGATGCAAAAAGCTGCGGCCCGACCGCAGTGCCAGCCCATTGATAGACATAGGCCCGCAGGATGGGCCCAGGCCCGACATGGCTGGCGTAGCGGAATTCGAAGGATTGCAGGCGGCCGGCCCGGGGAAGGCTGAAGCTCTGCGCCAGGGTGGTGATATAGGGCGCACCGAAATATGCACCACCGGATCCGGAAATTTCGTAAGCATCAATGACGCTGGTGGCAGCATTCGCGGTCCCGGCTGCCAACAGACACGCAAAGGCCACAAACTTCTTCATCACAAGCCCTCCCCGATGACTTGGACTGTCTAGCAATTTGTAGTTTCACGTCAACATGGCCGATGCAGTGACTGCGGCTGCAGCGACGTTGATCCGCCGGTAGCTGCCGCCTCAGGCCTGATCGGCCTGATATTGGGCGACGGATTCGAACAGCGCCGTCAGCCCCGCGCGTTCGGCGTCCGTCAATTCCGGGCGCCAGATTTCAAACAGCAGGATGACGCGCACCGCGTCGCTGTCGTTCCAGGCCTCGTGTTCGATGCTGTCGTCGAAGATCAGCATGCGGCCGGCCTCGACGGTGCGGCTGTGGTTGCCGACGCGCAGACGGCAGCGCGGCGGCACGATCAGCGGCAGGTGGCAGATCAGCCGCGTGTTGAGCATGCCGCAATGCGGCTGGATATGGGTGCCGGGCGCCAGGATCGAGAACAGCGCCATCGGGGAGCGGCCGGCCACCCGCGGCAGTGGCAGATCGGCCAGCGCCGCCATGGTGGCGGGGCAGCGGCTGGCGTTGGGTTCCAGCGGCAGGCCGTGCTGGAACAGGTGAAAGGCGCTCCAGCGCGGATCGTTCATCAGGCTGTGCGCCTTCGCCGGCCGGTCCTTGGGCGCTTCGACATAGGGGGCGACGCCCGCCCGGTCGGCCAGCACGGCTTCGGCCTCGGCCCGGATGGCCGGCATTCGGGCTTCCAGCGCCGCGGTCCAGTCGAATTCGGCCGGATCGTAAAAGGCGCGCTGCGGCAGGCCGGGGAAATAGAAATTGGTCGGTTGCTGCAACTGCGGCTGGGCCTGGCCGGCAAGGATGGAGAGGCATTCGCCAAACCGGTCCCCCGCCGCAGCGCGATCGATGCCGGCATCGGCCAATGCGCGGTGCATGGTGGCGGCAAAACGGCCCTGGATGGCGCCCACCTCCGCCTTTGCCCGAGCCAGGCGCTGCACCAGATCGGGGGGCAGTTGCTGATAGAGCTGGGCGGCGTCCAGCGCCCGGCCATACCAGCCCACCGCCGCGCGGTCATCACCATCGCGGGTGAGCAATTCGCCCATCATCACAAGGGCATAGGGATTGTTGCCATCCTGCGCAATCACCTGGCCCAGCGCGGCGCGGGCGGCGGCGCGATCGTCCAGCATGTCACAGCTTTGCGCCAGCAGCAGCCACATCTGCACATTGGCCTGGCCGCTGGCGGTGATGGCCTGGAAACAGGGCTGCGCGGCCGCCGCGTCGCCGCGTTGCAGGGCGGCAATGCCCTGGTTGGCCAAGGCCTCCAGCCGGGCGCGGTCGAGGGGGACGGTCTGGTTCATGCGTCTTTCCTATCCCCCGGCGCGGCCCCTGCCAACATGTGGCGGTTGCCAGCGGCCGTGCAACGCGGCATCGCGGGCCATGGCCCTGATCTATCGCCCTGCCCGCCTGCCCGATGATGCCGCGCTGCTGATCGATCTGAACGCCGAATATCTGCAATTCGTGTTCGACGGCGTGGCCGCCCGCTATCCGGTGACGCTGGCCGATATTTTTCCCGGCGGCGATATTCGCGCCTATCTGCCTGATGCGCTTCCGAAAATTGTCGGCAACGGGCCGCCGGAAAGCCTGTTCCACATCGTGGAGGATGCGGGCGTGCCGATCGGCATGGGCGGGGTGCGGCCGGTGCGGCCGGGCATTTGCGAGATGAAACGCGTTTATGTGCGCGAAGCGGCGCGCGGGCGCGGGCTCGGCCGGCAACTGGTGGAGCGGTTGATCCGTGACGCGCGCGGCTTTGGCTATGACCAGATGTTTCTGGACACGGCGCCCACGCTCACTACCGCAATTGCGCTTTACGAAGGGCTGGGCTTTGCCCGCATCCCGCCTTATCCTGAGGTGGAGGTGCCGCCGATCATGCACCCGCATTGGGTTTTCATGTCCAAAGCATTGAATTAACAGGGGAATATCATGAAGAAGCTGTTGTTTGCCTTGGCGCTGGGCGTGGCCGCGCCGGCGCTGGCCGATACGGTGTACAGCAATGCCAACGGCTATACGCTGGATGCCAAGGGCGAACTGCACCGCTTTGCCGCGCTGGTGGTGGGCGATGACGGCAAGGTGAAGGCGACGCTGCCGGCCAATGCCGCGCTGCCGGCCGGCACCCGGGTCGACATGAAGGGCGCCACCCTGTGGCCCGGCCTGATCGATGCCCATGGCCATGTGACGCGGCTGGGCGAGTTGAAGCTGGTGGTCGATCTGCGCGACACGGCATCGATCCCCGAAGCGCTGGGCCGCATCAAGGCCGGCATGCCGGCGGCCGGCTGGATCATCGGCCGCGGCTGGAACCAGGAACGCTGGTATGCCGATGGCAAGCTGATCGGGCGCTTTCCGACGGCGGCCGAGCTGGACAGCGTGACCGGCGACCGCCCGGCCTGGTTTGACCGGGTGGACGGCCATGCCGGCTGGGCCAACACCGCCGCCATGAAGGCCGCCGGCATCACCCGGGACACCCAGGACCCGCCCGGCGGCCAGATCATCCGCGATGCCGCCGGCAACCCCACTGGCGTGTTCGTGGACAAGGCCATGGCGCTGATCGACAAGGTGGTGCCCGCCGATGACGAGTCGCGCATGGAGCTGGTGCTGCAGAAGTCGCTGGAGACCATGGCCGAAGTGGGCCTGACCGGCGCGCATGATGCCGGCGCTTCGGTGGCGGAATGGAAGCGGTTCGTGCGCTTTGCCGAAAGCGGCCGGCTGACAGCGCGGCTGTATGTGATGGCCTATGGCCCTGACAATCGCAAGGCGATCGCCCCCAATGGCCCGATCAAGTGGGGCTGGAATGACACGCTGTCGATGCAATCGATGAAGCTGGTGTCGGACGGGGCGCTGGGCAGCCGCGGTGCCTATCTGATCAAGCCTTATGCCGACATGCCGAACACCCGCGGCCTGCAGATCCTGAACCCGGACCAGTTGAAGACGCTGATCACCGAGGGCAGCCGCGATGGCTTCCAGGTCAATGTCCACGCCATTGGCGACCAGGCCAACCGGTCGACCATGGCGGCCTTTGCCGCGGTGCCGGCGGCGGAACGCGCCCGGCTGCGCCACCGCAACGAACATGCCCAGATCCTCGACATGGGCGATCTGCACACATTTGTTGATCTGAACGTCATCGCCTCGATGCAGCCCACCCACGCCACGTCGGACAAGGGCATGGCCGAAGCCCGGCTGGGCGAGGACCGGCTGGGCGGCGCCTATGCCTGGACCGCCTTGAAGAAGAGCGGCGCGCAGCTGGCGCTGGGCAGCGATTTCCCGGTGGAGCCGCCCGATCCGATGTTCGGCATCCACGCCGCCGTGACCCGGCAGTCGCGCGACGGCCTGCCCGCCGGCGGCTGGCGCCCGTGGGAAAAGCTCAGCCTGAAGGACGCGCTGGCCGGCTTCACCATCTGGGCGGCGCGCGCCGGCCACGCCGAAGACAAGGTGGGCACGCTGGAACCGGGCAAATGGGCCGATTTCATCACGCTGGAGCGCGACCCGTTCGCCACGCCCGAGGGCGATTTGTGGAAGATCAAGGTGACCGGCACCTGGCTGGCCGGCAAGCAGGTGTTTGCCCGCAAGTGAGCTGACCAGCCGGCCGCCGGGAACCGGGGAATTGTTGCGAATTTTCAAGGAGCGGCGGCCAGTATGGCCTGAAACGGGCGGTGTAGGACAGACCGCGGATCAACGATCTGAATTTGCAAGGAAAATTCGGTCCGCCCCTGCCGGTGGCGGGTGTTTTTTGCGGATTCGGCGGCGGTTTTGCGTGGCGAATGCTGGCCACAGCGTGGCGGCAACAGGCGCGCGGGTGACGGCAACTGTGGCACGGGTGGCGGCAGGCCGGGGCCTGGTGGCCGCGTTTCGGGGCTGGCGTGGGCGAATTTGGCATGCCAGTCTTGGCCACGGACTTGGGAGAGACGCATGGCCGAATTCCACCTGAACCGCCGGCAGCTGCTGGCCAGTGTTGCCGCCGCCGGTGCCGTGCCGGCCGTGGCCCAGCCGGCGGCGGCCAGTCCGGCCGATGATGCCATGGGCCTGGCGCAGAAGATCCGCAGCGGCGATGCCAGCGCGCGCGAGGTGCTGGTGGCGGCGCTGGACCGGGCGGAGGCGGCGCAGGCGAAGCTGAATTTCGCCACCATCATCGACCGGCCGGCGGCGATCTCGCGCCTGCCCGTTGACGACCGCACGCCGGCCATCCCGACCTTCATCAAGGATCTGAATGATTTCAAGGGCTGGCCCACCCGCAACGGCAGCCGCGCCTTTGAACAGGCGCCGCCGGCCGTGGAGAATGAGGCGTTTGTCGACGCCTTTGTGCGGATGAACGTGAACCCGATCGGCAAGACGGCGACGCCGGAATTCGGCCTGATGTGCGTGACCGAGCCGTTGTCGCGCGGGCCGACGCGCAACCCGTGGAACCCGGATTTTTCCACCGGCGGCTCGTCGGGCGGCAGCGCGGCGGCAGTGGCGGCCGGCGTGGTGCCGATTGCCCATGCCAATGATGGCGGCGGTTCGATCCGCATTCCGGCCAATCTGTGCGGCCTGTTCGGGTTCAAGCCCAGCCGTGGCCGCCTGGCCGGGCAGCGCAAGGACGACAACCCGGCCCAGGTGGCGGTGGACCATGTGTTGACCCGCAGCGTGCGCGATGCCGCGCTCACCATGGCGGCGTTGCAGGGCACGGATGTGCCGGGCCTGACGGCGATCCCGCGCCTCGCCGGCCCGGTGGGCGAACGCTTCCGCATCGGGGTGATCAGCGCCGGGGCCGACAATGCCCAGCCCGATGCCGAGGTGCAGGGCGGCCTGGCGCGCACCCGCGCGTTGCTGAAGGCCATGGGCCACAGCGTGTTCGATGTGGCCTGGCCGTTTGACCCGCAGGCCTTTGCCCGCGATTTCACCCTGTTGTGGGCCATGGGCGCGGCGGAATCGGTGGCCGGCGTGAACAAGGCCTTTGGGGCCGATGGCGTGGCCCGGCTGGAACCGTTGACCCGCTATCTGGCCGGGATGGGTGCCGCCGTGGCCCCGGCCGATGCCGGGGCGCTGATGGGGCGGCTGGCCGGATATCGCGACGCCTACAACGCCAGTTTCCGGGACCATGACCTGTTGCTGACCCCGGTGCTGACCCGTCATGCCATCCCGATCGGCCTGTTGGGGCATCAGCGCCCGCCGGCAGAGGTGCTGGCCGACATGATGCGCATCGTCGCCTACACCCCGGTGCAGAATCTGACCGGCGCCGCCGCGATGAGCGTGCCGATCATGCAGACGACATCGGGCCTGCCGCTGGGCATGCATTTTGCCGGGCGGCGCGGCGATGATGCCAAGTTGCTGGATCTGGCCTTCCAGTTGGAGCGTGCCGCGCCCTGGGCGCAGCGGCGGCCGCCGATCTGGTTCGGATAAGACCGAACTTGCCCCCATAATGGCCGCGATGGCGCGCGCCGGCACCGGCCGCTCCATGCCATGCTGTCGGCCTGATGCAGCGTTCAGGCCGCCTTTCCGCCGCTGCCGCGCGGGCCGTGATCGGCCTGGCCGGCACCGTGGCCAGCATCATGCTGTTGTGGAGCAACGCGCCGCCACCGTTGTGAGCCGCCACCGTTGTGAGCCGCCACCGTTGTGAGCCGCGCCGTTGTGAGCCGCGCCGTTGTGAGCCACACCGTTGTAAGCCGCGCCAGTGCTGGCGCTGGATCGGGGCGGTAACTTCCGGCAGCCGGGTTCAGGCGCCTGGGTTCAGGCCGCCTGGGCGCGGCGGCGGCGCATGCTGGCGCCCACCAGGCCGAAGCCGGTGATCAGCATCGCCCAGCTCGACGGTTCCGGCACGATTTCGTGGCCGACGACGATGCCCACGCCCGAATCTTCATCGAGCGTACCGTTGCCGGCGCTGCTGGTGCCGGTGCCGCTCAGGCTCTGGAAGCGCAGCACCAGATCGTTGAGATAGAGCGAGGTGCGCTGGGCCGGACCACTGAAGTTCAGGATGAGTTCGGCCGAGGTGGACGGGAAGGGATTGCCCGGCAGGCCGGCCCCGGCCGACGTGTTCATCTGCAGACCGTCACCGCCGCCGCCAGCGCAGTTGTTGCTGTTGCCACTGGCCTTCAGGCAGACCTGCGGCGAGTTGGAGCCGGCGGGATTGGGGAAGTTGAGGCCGGTGTTGTTGGTCACCAGCATGTCATATTCCGGCTGGGGCATCAGCAATTGCGACGACGCGATCGGCACATGGGCATCGTTGCTGGCCGACTGCGACATGGAGAAGCCGATGCCGCTGATGCGGCTGCTGGTCATCGGGGCGGTGGAGGTGTTGGTGATGTTGAGCAGCAGCCGCCACGAGCTGGTCCAGGTGCTGCCGTTCAGCGCGTGGGACACGCTGACCAGGCGATAGGTGACCTGGCCGCCGATGTTGGTGAACTGCCGCGTGGTACCCGCCCCGTCGGACACGCCGGCGAAAGTGAAGCGGTGGCCGAGGCCGTTGCCAGCGTCGGTGGCATTGAGGGTCACCCCCATATATTGCAGCGTCGTGGTGGCCTTTGCCGCCCCCGCCACTGCAAGGGCGCCAGCAACCGCAAGTGCAAGGCGCAATTTGTTCATATTGGTTAACGACCTCTTAATCCCTGTTTCTATGCCCGATTCGGGGGCTTGCCGCAAGCGTAAACGTGCGTTAACTTTTATGAATCTCAGCACCTTGGCGGAAATCCGCTATGATGCGGCAGTGAATCGGCTTGAACCTGCCTTGTTGCTCGCCCTGATCGCCCATGGCGAACATGGTGCCGTGGCCCGAATCTTCTCGGCCGATCAAGGCCTCGGATCGGTCTATATACGGGGCGCACGGGGCCGGCGGATGCGCGGCCTGCTGCAGATTGGCAATATATTGGCCCTGGATGTGGTGACCCGTGGGGAGCAGCAACTGCCGGTGGCCACCCCCTATTTGTTAACCAGTTGCCTGGCGATGCTGCACGGTGCCGCAGCCCTGGCCATGGTGGAGCATGCCTGCCTGCTGTGCAGCCAGTTGCTGCCGGAAGGCGAGGCACAGCCGCGGCTTTATGGCCAGGTGGCGGCCGTGGTGGCCGCCGCCGGGGCCGGGGCGCCGCCGCTGGCGCTGGGCAGCGCGCTGGTGCGGCTGGAACTGGCCTTGCTGCAGGAACTGGGCATGGGGCTGGATCTGGCCAGTTGTGCCGCCACCGGCACGGCCGATGATCTGGCCTTTGTGTCGCCGCGGTCGCGGCAGGCGGTGAGCCGGGCCGCCGGCCTGCCGTGGGCGGCGCGCCTGCTGCCGCTGCCGGCCTTTGTGCTGGCCGGCGGCGATGGCGATGCCGAACAGGTGGCGCAGGGGCTGGCGCTGACCGGCCATTTTCTGGAGCGCGACGTGCTGGCCGGCCACCCGCACTGCAAGGCGCGGGAGCGGATCCGGGCGGCGCGGGCACGATTGGCCGGCCTGCTGCTTGCCGGCTTGCCGCCGCCCGGCTAACGCTGGGCCATGGCCAGCCTTATCCCTGACATGGAGCAGAATATCCTCGACGCGCCGTTCGATGCGGCGCTGGGCGAACGCTATCTGGTCTATGCCCTGTCAACCATCACCGCCCGCTCGCTGCCCGATCTGCGCGATGGCCTGAAGCCGGTGCACCGCCGCCTGTTGTGGGCGATGCGGCTGCTGCGGCTGAACCCGGACCAGGGCTACAAGAAATGCGCCCGCGTGGTGGGCGATGTGATCGGCAAATATCACCCGCATGGCGATGCGTCGGTCTATGACGCCATGGTGCGCCTGGCCCAGGATTTCGCGCTGCGCGTGCCGTTGGTGGATGGCCAGGGCAATTTCGGCAACATCGACGGCGATAACGCTGCGGCCATGCGCTACACCGAGGCGCGGCTGACCGATGCCGCCATCCGCCTGATGGATGGGCTGGATGAGGAAAGCGTGCCGTTCCGCACCACCTACAACGGGGAGGAGGAGGAGCCGGAGGTGTTCCCCGGCCTGTTCCCCAATCTGCTGGTCAACGGCGCCGCCGGCATCGCGGTGGGCATGGCGACCTCGATCCCGCCGCACAACCCGGTGGAGATCGTGGATGCCGCCCTGCATCTGCTGCACCAGCCCGATGCCGACACCGCCGACCTGTTGCAGTTTGTCGGCGGGCCGGATTTCCCCACCGGCGGCGTGCTGGTGGAACCGCCGGCCAGCATTGCCGAGGCCTATGCCACCGGGCGCGGCAGTTTCCGCCTGCGCGCGCGCTGGGCCGTGGAGGATCAGGGCCGCGGCACCTGGACCATCGTGGTGTCGGAAGTTCCCTATCAGGTGCTGAAGGGCAAGTTGATCGAGCAGCTGGCCGCGCTGATCGCCGAGAAGAAGCTGCCGATCCTGGCCGATGTGGCCGACGAGAGCGACGAGGCGGTGCGCATCGTCATCACGCCCAAATCGCGCAATGTCGATCCGCAAGTGCTGATGGAAAGCCTGTTCAAGCTGACCGATCTGGAAGTGCGCGTGCCCTTGAACATGAACGTGCTGGACGAAGGCCGGCCGGGCGTGCTGGGGCTGAAGCCGGTGCTGGCCAAATGGCTGGCGCACCAGCGCGCGGTGCTGCTGGCACGGTCGCGCTATCGGCTGGGGCGGATCGATGCGCGGCTGGAGGTGCTGGGCGGGCTGCTCAAGGCCTATCTGAACCTGGATGAGGTGATCCGCATCATCCGCGAGGCCGATGATGCCAAGGCCGAGCTGAAGGCGGCCTTTGATCTGACCGATGTGCAGGCCGATGCCATCCTGAACATGCGGCTGCGCAGCTTGCGCAAGCTGGAAGAGATCGAGATCACCCGGGAAAACAAGGCGTTGACCGAAGAGGCGAAGGGCTTGCGCGGTCTGATCGCCGATCCGGCGAAGCAGACGGAGCGGCTGGGCGCCGATCTGGCTGCCTTGCGCACCGCCTATGGCCCGGCGACGCTGCTGGGCCGGCGGCGCACCAGCCTGGCGGCGGCGCCGCAGGTGAAACTGGTGCCGATCGAGGCGATGATCGAGAAGGAGCCGATCACCATCATCTGTTCGGCCAAGGGCTGGATCCGGGCGATGAAGGGCCATGCCGATCTGGCCGGCACCGATGCGTTGAAGTTCAAGGAAGGCGATGGGCCGGCCTTTGCCTTCCACGCCCAGACCACCGATCGCATCGTGGTGGCGGCCAGCGACGGCCGCTTCTACACGCTGATGCCCGACCGCCTGCCGGGCGGGCGCGGCTTTGGCGAGCCGCTGCGCCTGATGATCGATCTGGCCGAAGGCACCGAGATCGTGTCGATCTTCACCCATCTGCCCGACCGGCGGCTGCTGCTGGCCGCCAGCGATGGCCGCGGTTTCCAGGTGGACAGCGCCGAACTGCTGGCCGAAACCCGCAAGGGCAAGGCGGTGATGAACCCGCGCGACGGCAGCCGGCTGGCGGTGGTGCGCTGGATCGCACCCGGTGATGACATGGTCGCGGTGATCGGGGAGAACCGCAAGCTGCTGGTGTTCCCGCTGGAGGAACTGCCGCAGCTGCAGAAGGGCCAGGGCGTCGCCCTGCAGAAATACAAGGATGGCGGCATGGCCGATGTCCGCACCTTCGTGATGGCCGATGGGCTGAGCTGGCCGATGGGCGGCGGTTCGGGGCGGACACGCACCGAGGCCGATCTGACGTTCTGGAAGGGCGCGCGGGCCAGCGCCGGGCGGATGCCGCCCACGGGCTTCCCCCGTGACAACAAGTTCAGCCTCTAGCCCTCGCCAGCCAGGCCGCCAGCGGGTAAGAACCGGACATGACTGGTGTAATCCTCGTTGGCGTGTTGAACGTCCTCATGTTCATCTGGTTCGGCTACCAGTTCAGCCAGGACAAGGCGAACGTGTGGAAAAAACGCCGGCCGCCGGCCGAACCGCCAGCCGGCAACACCGCCGACGATCAGCCCGGGCAGGATTGATGCCATGGTCGTGATCATCCTCATCCTGCTGTCGCTGGGCGTCGCCCTGTTCATCATGCTGTCGGACACGCGCAAGAACGACAATTTCAAGGCACTGGAAAAGGCCGGCGGCAGCGATGGCCCGATCATCGGCGACGCCGGCGGTGACAGCGGTGGCAGTGATGGCGGCGATGGCGGCGGCGATTGAGCCGACGCTGACCGGGCGCTGAGGGCGCGCTGAGGCGATGGGCGGCGTTGGCCCTGTGCTCATCGGCTTTGTTGTCTTTGTGGTGGCCCTGCTGCTGGCGCTGTTCCAGTCCGGGCGCGGGGTGAACCCGCCGCCAAAGCCGCGCCGGCCCAAGCCCCGCCCCGATGCAGCGCGCGACGCCCCGCCCGATCTCCTGCTCGACACCGAACTCGACCCCTAGGTCGAACCCTGGGCCGACACGCCACCGGGCCGCCGCCGCGGCTGATCCGATTGCGCTTGCGCGCCTCCGGCGAATCGATATAAATATGATATCAGATTAACTGAGGAGCCAAACGTGAGCGCTGCAAATCCGATCGATGGCAACCGCCTGCCCAACCGCGAGGTTGGCGGGGTGGGCGGCAATGGCATCGTCATGCTGTTCGTGTTGCTGATGAGTATGGTGGCGCTGGGCGCGTCGGTGCTGGCGCTGCTGGCGGCGCCGGGCCCGTTGAAGGCGCTGGCGGCGGTGACGCTGAGCCTTGCCGTGATCTTCATCCTGACCGGCTTTTACAGCCTGCAACCCAACGAGGCGGCGGCCGTCACGCTGTTTGGCCAGTACAAGGGCACCGATCGCACCACCGGCCTCAGGTGGACCTGGCCGTGGATGGGCAAGAAGAAGATCAGCCTGCGCGCCAACAACCTGATTTC
>CAZAWH010000015.1:0-32789 GCA_964488775.1 uncultured Sandarakinorhabdus sp.
CGGGTGGTGCCGCTGTTCGGATCGAACAGGCGGGTTTCCTGCACCACGGTGCCGCCGCTTTCGATCACGTCCACCTGGCGCCTGGCCTCATGCTCCACCGCCGCCATGATGAAGCGCACGCTGTTCACATTCTTGGTTTCGGTGCGGGTGCCAAAGGGCTGGCCGGCCTTGCGCACCGACACGTTGACATCGGCCCGCATCGAACCTTCGTCCATGTTGCCATCGCAGCTGCCGACATAGCGCAGCAACTGGCGCAGCGCCGCGACATAGGCCCCGGCCTCGGCCGGGGAGCGGATATCGGGGCGCGAGACGATCTCCATCAGCGCGCAGCCGGAGCGGTTGAGATCGACATAGGACATGCTGGGATGCAGATCATGCACACTCTTGCCGGCGTCCTGCTCCAGATGGATGCGCTCGATCCCGATGGTCTTGGTGGTCCCATCGTCCAGGGTGATTTCCAGCGATCCTTCGCCGACGATCGGGTGATAGAGCTGGCTGATCTGATAGCCCTGCGGCAGATCGGGGTAGAAATAATTCTTCCGGTCAAACCGCGACCATTTGTTGATCTGCGCGTTGATGGCGAGGCCGGTGCGCACGGCCTGGCGCACGCATTCGCCGTTGATCACCGGTAACATGCCCGGCATCGCCGCATCGACCAGGCTCACCTGGGCATTGGGCTCGGCGCCAAACTGGGTGCTGGCGCCTGAAAACAGCTTGGCCTGCGCCGTTACCTGGGCATGGACTTCCAGCCCGACCACGATTTCCCAATCGCCGGTGGCGCCCTTGACGGTGAACGGTGCTGCGGTGGCGGAGTCTGCGTCGCTCATGCGCTCCCCTTTGGCGGCAAGCCCCGGCGTTGGCAAGTCGGCTGCATTGCCACTGGCCGGGGTGGATGAGCCCGGCGGCGCTCCCCGGCCGGTTCCGCGCGCTGGATGGCGCGCGGGGTCTGTGCGCCCTGCTGGTCTGCCTGTTCCATTTCCGGGCGGCCGGCGGGCTGGACGGGGTGGCGCTGGTGCGCGGCGGCTGGCTGTGTGTCGATTTCTTCTTCGTGCTGTCGGGCTTTGTCATTGCCGCCGGCTGGGGCGGCCGGCTGGAGCGGCCGGCGGATCTGCCGCGCTTCCTCCTCCTGCGGTTGGCGCGGGTGTGGCCGCTGCACATGGTGATGCTGGGCCTGTTTCTCATCACCGAACTGGCCGGCGCGGCACTGGCCGGAGCCGGCCTGATGCAGCGCCCGGCCTTTGGCCCCGGCCATGGCCTGGATGACTTGCTGATCGCGGCGCTGCTGCTCAACTGCTTCGGCCTCACCGCCGGCCCGGTGTGGAATGTGCCGGCGTGGAGCATTGCGGCGGAATATTGGAGCTGGGTGATCTTCGGCCTGGCCTGGGTGTGGGGCGGGCGGGATCGGCCCTGGCTGATCGCGCTGCTGGCTGGCCTTGCACTGGCCATCATGCTGTTCGACGGGCAGGGCATCAACCGCACCTGGGATGGCGGGCTGGTGCGGGCGTTGTGCGGCTTTTTCTGCGGGGTGGCCGTGCACGCCCTGCCGCGCTGGCAGCCGGCCAGCGCCGGCCAGGCCACGGCGGTGGAGCTGCTGGTGCTGGCCGGCGTGCTCGGCTTCATCGCGCTGGCGCCGCCGGCGCCGGCCAATCTGATCGCCCCGCTGCTGTTTGCGCTCGCCGTGCAGGTGCTGGCCAGCGGGGCCGGCGCCGCCAGCGCCGGGCTGTCCCGCCCGGCGCTGGTGCGGTTGGGCGACCATTCCAGCGCGCTTTACCTCGTCCACGCCTTTGTGCAGGCCCGGCTGGGCGATGCCCTGGCGCTGTTGCCGGCGCTGCCCGGGCCGGCGCGCACCGCCCTGATGCTGGCCCTGATGCTGGCGCTGTGCGCGCTGGCGGCGCACCTGGCCTGGACGTTCATCGAACAGCCGGTGCGCGCCGCCGCCCGCCGCCGCTGGCACCCGCAGCCTGATCCGCCGGACCCCGTCCCGGCCGGCCGTCCCCAGCCGGTGCCGCCGGGCGGTTGACCGTTGGCCCGGGGCGATGCCGCCTCAACCGGCGCTGCGGCCGCGCTTGCGCCAACGGTCAATGGGGCGATCCACCGCGACATAGAGCAGGATCGACGCGACGACTGTGACGCCCAGCGCCACCAGCTTTGCCACCATGGTCGCGCCGCCGACCGCGATGATGGTGAGGGCGATGATCTGGGGGTGCAGCAGATAGACGGGGAACGACAAATTTCCCAGGTGCCGATCAAGCGCGCCCGACGGCTGGTGCACGTTCCACGCCACAAACGGCGTCAACAGCAGGCACCAGGCCAGATGGACCATGTCGCGCCACCATTGCGATTCGGTTTTCAGCAGGAAGGTCTGCAGCGCCGGCACCACGGCCATCACCAGCGCCGCGCCAACGAATGCCGCCGCCGACAGGGTGGCAACCGAACGGCTGGGCACCCAGCGAAAGCGCCAGATCGCCGCCCCCACCGCAAAGGCCGGCGCATAGGCCGCCACCGTCACGATCCCCTGGCTGAGCAGAACAGCGCCAACCGCCACGCACGCCGCCAGCGCCAGCAGTCCCCGCAGCATGCCGACATTGAGCCCCAGACGCCGGATCACCAGCAGCACCAGCGGCAGCAGCAGGTAGAATTGCATCTCCACATCAAGCGACCAGGACACGCCAATGATGTCGCCCACCCGCGATCCCAGGCCGATCAGCAACAGGCTGGTGGCCAGATCCCCCGGCGGCGGCAGCCCGGCCCAGCCATAGACCAGCCAGACCAGCAGGACGGTGATGGCAAACAACGGCCACACCCGCAGGAAGCGTTCCAGCAGGAATCGGCCGTCGCCGCCGCGATTGAGATCATACAGGCGTGTGACCCAATAGCCACTGAGCATGAAGAAGACCATCACCGCTGGCCGGCCAATTTCCACGTTAGACACGTGGGATGCAAATACCAGCAGGGCCAGCAACAGCCGGAAGAATCCTGGGCCGGCGACGAACGCCATCAATTGCCCGGTCATCAGACTGCAGCTTGATTTTGGCGTGATATCGGCAAGCAATCACTACTGGCCAGATAAGCGAATGGAAGGTGCCGAAGCCATGTCATCAGCAGCGCAAAATCACTTGCTCCGCTGGAGCAAGACACTAATTTTCTATTAAAATCTGGGTTGCGCAACATGTGAGATGTGAACATAGCGCTTCGCTCAGGTTGGCCAAGGAAATGGTCAAGTGCAGCTTGCACTGCAGGGTGTCAACCGCGAATTCCAGCAGCCATAATTCCCACTTCAAATTTGTAAAATTGTAAATTGGGATTCCCTGCCGGCCGGTCCCGCGCCGGTGGCCGCTGGTTCAGCCGCGCGGGCCCAGCCGCAGACGGGCCAGGAGATAGTCCATCGCCTGGGCCGACAGCACACCCACAAGCAGCGCCACCGGCAGGGTGATCAGCGGCGAGGCCAGATCGAGCCGCAGTTCAAAGACATTCAGCACGATCATGTGGGTAAGATAGATCATGAAACTGGCGCGGGCGATCAGGGCGATGCCGCTTGCCGCCGGGCGGGGGACCGGCAGGCGCGGCACCAGCATCAGGGTGGCAAGGGTGAGCACCGCCCAGATGGTGCGCGAAGATGCAACGCCCCAATCCAGGCTGGCCAGCCCCAGCGCGATCAGCAACAGGCCGCGCCGCTGCCACGCCGGGGGCGACAGCGCCGCCAGCCAGCCGATCCCCAGCCACACCAGATTGTCATCCAGCGTGCGGTGGAGCAGCGCCGCCTGATCATGCACCAGCGCAAAGCCGAACTTGGTGGCCAGCCCCGCCGCCACCAGCCCCCAGGCCAGCCGCAGCGGCCGGTCCTGTGCCAGGCGGCGCACCGCCGGCACGGCAAAGAGCGCCGCCACCAGCAGCACCGCCTGCGCCGCGGTTTCGAGGAACCAGTATGGCTCCAGCATGTTGCCTGACCGGCCCTGCCAGGCTGACACCAGCAAGAGCGACGCCGGATCCAGCCCGCGCTTGTAGAGGCCATAGGCGATCAGCAGCGCGAAATAGGGCAGCATCACCCGCAGGAAGAAATCGCGCACCACCGTGCCGCCCAGCCCGCGCGCCAGCCGCCCGGCCTGGAACCGGCCCATGTTGAACCCGAACAGGATCATCAGCGCCAGCGACCCGCCGCCGAGGCCGGGGATCATCTCGCCGGCCGCGCCCAGGCCAATGCCGGTGTGCACCATCACCACCGCCGAAATGGCCGCGGCCCGCAACGCGATGTCGCTTTCGATGCGGCGTAGCCAGCGGCTGGGCTGCGGGCCGCCTTCGCGCGCGGCCAGATCGGCCAGCCGGATCAAGTGCCAATCGGCCGGCAACGGGCCGATCACATCCTCCAGCGCCATGGCGAAGGTGACATAGTTCAAACTGTCGCCGCCCAGGCTGGCGAAACTGTCGTCCGCGCTGATGGCGATGCCGGGAAAGGCCTCGGCAAACACGGCGGCCACGCTGTCGCGGTGAGTGGCGGGGGCGGCCGCCGCGGCGGCCAGTGCCCGGGCGGCGGCATAATCGGCCTTGCCCGAAGGCAGGCGCGGCAGGCTGGCCACGCCGACCACGCGGATGGCGCTGGCCGGCAGGCCGTGGCGGGCGGCCAGCGTGGCGGCGAGGCCGGGCGGCACCGCGCCTTCGATCACCACCGCCAGCGCTGAATCATCGCCGCTCACCATCGCGATCAGGCCATCGGCGGTCAGCCGGCGCTCCACCTCGTCATGGCTGATGCGCAGGCCGAACAGCTTGGAAAAGCGGTTCATGCGGCCGGTGATGCGGAACAGGCCTTCGGGCGTGCGTTCGGCCAGATCGCCGGTGGCCAGTTCGGGCGGCTGCGCCGGCGCGGCCAGATCGGCCGGGCTGGTGGCATAGCCCATCATCACGTTGGCGCCGCGATAGACCAGTTCGCCCGGGCCGTTGCCGGCATCGCCGCCATCGGCGCGCCGCAAGTGCAACTGCCCGCCCGGAATGGCCACGCCGATGCAATCGCTGTGGCTGGCGGCCAGTTCGGGCGGCAGATAGGCGATGCGGGCAGTGGCCTCGGTCTGGCCATACATCACGAAAAAGCGCACGCCGCGCGCCGCCGCCCAGTCGGCAAATTGCGCCACCCGGTGCTGGGGCAGGCGCCCGCCGGCCTGGGTCAGGGTGCGCAGCGATGGCAGCGCCCGGTCGCGAAAGCCGCCGCGATCCAGCAGCTCATAGCTGTAGGGCACGCCGGCGAGGTGGGTGGCGCCCTCACGTTCGAACAGGGCCCAGAATTCGGCATCGGCCACCGATGCATCGGTCAGGATGGTGGCGGCGCCGGCGCTCAAGTGGCTGTGCAGCACCGACAGGCCATAACTGTAATGCAGCGGCAGGCTGGTGATGGCGCGGTCGGCCGGGCCGATGTCGAGATAGGTGGCGATGCTGGCGGCGTTGGCGGCGATCGCCCGGTGCGACAGGCGCACCAGCTTGGGGCTGCCGGTGGAGCCGGAGGTGGACAGCAGCACCGCCAGTTCGGGGTGCAGCGGCGTCGATGGCACCGCCGCCCAATCCTGCCCCGGCAGCCAGGGGCGATACAGGTCGCGCACGGCGCGGCCCACCAGGCTGTCGACATCATCAACCAGGATCACCGGGTGGCGGCCGCGCAGCAGGGCCAGATACAGGGTGATGCTCTCGATCGTCGGGGTGATCGCCAGCATGGCCAGGGTCGGCTGCGCCGGCAGCGGCACCGCATCGGCGGCGGCGGCCAGCGCGGCATAGCTGATGCGGCGGCCATCGCCGGCGATCAGTGCCGTCGCATCGCCAAATTCGGCCAGGCGATCGGCAAAGCCTGAAGTTCCGGGCGCGTTCATGGCGCGGCCCAGCCTTGGCGGCGGTGCAGTCTGGCCTTCAGCACCGAGCGCGACAACGCCCATCTCCCCCTGGTGACGAGCCTTGTTTTAGCCCGTGTGCCGGCGTTGCAAAGCCCGAAAATTGCGCACTGCAACATGAACCGCCCGGTCAGGGCCGGGCGGTGAACCCCGCGGCGCGTTCGATGGCGAGGCCGGCATCAAGCACGCCGGCTTCATCCAGCGGCCGCCCGATGATCTGCAGGCCCAGCGGCAGGCCGCTGGCCGACAGGCCGGCCGGCACGCTCATCGCCGGCAGGCCCGCCAGGCTGGCCGGCACGGTGAACACGTCGTTCAGATACATGGCGATGGGATCGGCCTTGGCCCCGAAGGCAAAGGCCGGGCTGGGCGCGGTGGGCGTCAACAGCATATCGCACTGCTGGAAGGCCAGTTCGAAATCGCGGGCGATCAGCGCGCGCACCTTCTGGGCCTGGGTGTAATAGGCGTCGTAGAAACCGGCCGACAGCACATAGGTGCCGATCATGATGCGCCGCTTCACCTCCTTGCCGAAGCCGGCGGCGCGGGTGGCGGCATACATGTCGTGCACATTGCCGCCCGGTGGCGTCACCCGGTTGCCATAACGCACGCCGTCATAGCGGGCGAGGTTGGACGACGCCTCGGCCGGGGCGACGATATAATAGGTGGGCAGCGCATATTTGGTGTGCGGCAGCGAGACGGAGACGATCTCCGCCCCTTCGGAGCGCAGCCAGGCGATGCCCTGATCCCACAGCGCGGCGATTTCCGGGTCCATCCCGTCCAGCCGGTATTCGGCCGGAATGCCGACGCGCTTGCCCTTCATGCTGCCGGTCAGGCCGGCGGCATAATCCGGCACCGGCAGATCAAGGCTGGTCGAATCGCGATCGTCAAAACCGCACATGGAGGTGAGGAGATGGGCGCAATCGGTGACCGTGCGCGCCATCGGCCCGGCCTGATCCAGGCTGGAGGCAAAGGCGATGGTGCCCCAGCGGCTGGCCCGGCCATAAGTGGGCTTGATGCCGGCAATGCCCACGAACGCGGCCGGCTGGCGGATGGAACCGCCGGTATCGGTGCCAGTGGCGCCGGCGCACAGGCGGGCGGCCACCGCCGCGGCCGACCCGCCCGACGAACCGCCGGGCACCAACTCGGCATCGGACCCCTTGGCCTTCCACGGGCTGATCACCTTGCCGAAGGCGCTGGTTTCGTTGGACGAGCCCATGGCAAACTCATCCATGTTGAGCTTGCCGAGGAACACCGCGCCATCGCGCAGCAGATTGGCGGTGACGCCCGATTCATACCGGGGCACAAAGCCCTTCAGGATCGCCGAACCCGCCGTCGTCTGCACGCCTTCGGTGGCAAACAGATCCTTGATGCCCAGCGGGATGCCCGCCAGGGGCCCGGTGCGACTGCCATCGTCCACGGCCTTCGCCTGGGCCAGCGCCAGGTCCGGCGTTTCGACGATATAGGCGTTCAGGTGCCGGTTGGCGGCCATGGCATCAAGATGGGCCTGGACCAGTTCCACGGCGCTGAACTGCCGCGCGGCGAGGCCCGCCTTCATCTGCGCCAGGGTGAGATCGGTGAGCCTGCTCATTCGATCACCTTTGGCACCGCAAAGAAACCGCTGGTCGCTTCGGGCGCGTTGGCCAGCACCTTGTCGGCGATGCCGCCGTCGGTCACCACATCGGCGCGCCAGCGCAGGGCGCCGGGCATGACGCTGGCCATCGGTTCGACACCCTTGGTGTCGACCTCGCCCAACTGCTCGATCCAGCCCAGGATGCCGTTCAGCTGCTCGGTCAGGCCCGGCACGTCATCGTCGGTCACGGCGATGCGCGCCAGGCGCGCAATCTTCCGCACGGTTTCGCTATCAACAGACATGGCCTGCCGCTAGCAGGACGAGGGCCGGTCAACAAGGGGGCGAACAGGCCGTCACGACAGCGCTGCGCGGGCTTGGCCGGCGATATGGGCCAGCATCGCCGCACTGATCGTGCCGCTGTCGCGCGCGCGGGCACTGGAGCCGGCAATGCGCGCCACCCGCGCCTGGTTTGCCGCCACCCAATCCTGCAATGCCGCCACCGGATCGCCGGATTCGGGCACGATGCGCCGCAAAAGATCGAGGCGGATCTGCTCGAAATCGCGCACCAGCGCTGCCGTCAGCAGCCGTTCCCACGGATCGGCCGAGGTCAGCGCCGCCGCCGCGCCGCGCGCCCAATCCAGCCCGGCCGCTTCGCCCAGCTGGGTATAGGCCTGGGCCGTGGCCGCCACATCCAGCTGGCGCTCGGCGGCGAGCAGGGCCACGCCCACCGCGCCGTCCAGCGCCTCGATCCGCACGATGGCGGTGGCCAGATCGGCCGGGGCACCGGCGGCCGCCAGGGCAGCGGCCATGCGATCCAGTTGCCCACGCACTTCGGTTTTCACCACGCGATCAAGGGCTTGGCCAAGCGCGGCCAGGCCGGGTGCAATGGCGGTCACCAGGTCGGACGGGCTGCGCCCGCTGCCCAGCCGCAACAGATCGGCCATCTGGGCGCGCAGCACCTGGGCCGCCGCCAGGTGCAGCCGGGTGGCCACGGCGGCCGGCACCGCCGCGGTGTCGATCGCCTGCCACAGCCGGGCAAAGCCATAAAGTTCGCGCGCCGCCACGAAGGCGCCGGCCACTTCGGCCAGGCCCGCGCCCAGTTCCTCGGCCAGTTCGAACGGCGCGGCCAGCCCGGCCCGGTTCACCAACTCATTGCAAAGCTTGGTCGCCACCAGCTCCCGCCGCAGCCGGTGGTTCAGGATGGCAGCCCGGTGGCTGCCCTGCATGGCGGTGGGGAAGGCCGCGATCAGATCGGCCTCCAGCAAGGGATCGTCCACCACCGCGCTGCCGACCAGCACGTCATAGGCGGCCATCTTGGCATAGGCCATGACCACCGCCAGCTCCGGCCGGGTCAGGCCTTCGCCGGCCTGGGCCCGCTGGCCCAGCACATCATCGCCCGGCAGGCCTTCCACCCGGCGATCCAGCCCCACCCGGCCTTCCAGCACCTGGATCAGCCGCTGGAACACCGGCACCGCAGCAGCCCCGCCGGTTTCGGCAAGGCTGATGGCCTGGGTTTGCAAGCGATTGTCTTTCAAGACCAATTCGGAAACATCGTCGGTCATCGCCTTGAGCAGCGTGTCGCGATCGGCCTGCGCCAGCCGCCCCGCCGCGACCTCGCCATTGAGGGCGATCTTGATGTTCACCTCGTGGTCGGAACAATCGACCCCGGCCGAATTGTCGATGAAATCGGTGTTGCAACGGCCGCCGGCGCGGGCAAATTCGATGCGCGCGGCCTGGGTGAGGCCCAGATTGGCGCCTTCGCCGATCACCTGCGCGCCCAGCTCGCCCGCGTTGATGCGCACCGCATCATTGGCCCGGTCCCCGGCGTCGGCATGGCTTTCGGCCGACGCCTTCACATAGGTGCCGATGCCGCCGAACCACATCAGATCCACCTGCATCTTCAGGATGGCGGTGATCAGTTCGGCCGGGGACAGGCTGTCGGCGGCAACGCCCAGCATGGCCTTGATCTCGGGGCTGAGCGGGATGGATTTCAGGCTGCGCGAGAACACGCCGCCGCCCTTTGAAATCAGGCCCTTGTCATAATCATCCCAGCTGGACCGCGGCAGCGCGAACAGACGCTGCCGCTCGGCAAAGGCCGGCGCCACGGCCGGTGCCGGGTCAAGGAAGATGTGGCGATGGTCAAAGGCGGCGACCAGCGCCACGGCCGGCGACAACAGCAGGCCGTTGCCGAACACGTCGCCCGACATGTCACCCACGCCGGCCACCCGCACCGTTTCGGTCTGCACATCGATGCCCAGTTCGCGGAAATGCCGCTGCACCGAAATCCAGGCGCCCTTGGCGGTGATGCCCATCGCCTTGTGGTCATAGCCATTGCCGCCGCCCGAGGCGAAGGCATCGCCCAGCCAGAAGCCATGGGCTTCGGCAATGGCGTTGGCGGTGTCGGAAAAGGTCGCCGTGCCCTTGTCGGCCGCGACCACCAGATAGGGATCGGGCGCGTCATGGCAGGCCACGCCGGCCGGCGGGATCACGCGGCCATCGCTGGCCAGATTGTCGGTGACCGACAGCAGGGCGCGGATGAACACGCGATAGGCCTCGGTGCCTTCGGCGAACCAGGCGTCGCGGTTGGCAGCCGGCGGCAGTTGCTTGGGATAGAAACCGCCCTTGGCGCCGGTGGGCACGATCACCGTGTTCTTCACCTTCTGCGCCTTGACCAGGCTCAGCACTTCGGTGCGGAAATCGTCGCGCCGGTCAGACCAGCGCAGGCCGCCGCGGGCGATCGGCCCGCCGCGCAGGTGGATCCCCTCAACCCGCGGGGAATAGACCCAGATTTCGCGATAGGGGATCGGCGCCGGCAGGCCGGGCATGGCGGCGCTGTCGATCTTGAAGGCCAGCGCCTCCGGCCCGCCGGGCACGAAGGCGTTGGTGCGCAGCGTGGCCAGCATGGCCGCGCGATACAGGCGCAGGATGCGATCATCATCCAGCCCCTGCACCTCGGCAAGGCCGGCATCGATGCGGGCCAGCACCGCCGCCTGCGCCGCCGCCCGGTCAGCCACGGCGGGGCCGAAGCGGGTTTCGAACAGGGCCACCAGATCGCGGGTGATCGCCGGATAGCGTTTCAGCGCGTCAACCACCGTCATCACGCCATAGGTGACGCCGGTTTGCCGCAGATAGCGGAACCAGGCGCGCAGCCAGCCGGCCTGGCGCGCATCCAGCCCGCAATCGAGGATCAGGGCGTTGAAGCCGTCATTTTCCGCCAGCCCGGTCAGCACTTCGGTGAGGGCCGGTTCCACCCGCGCCACCAGCGCCGGCCAATCGGCCAGCACCCCGGCATCGGGCACTTCGGCAAGGAAATCATGGATCCAGCCCAGCTTGCCGTCGGCCAGATCGAAGGGATATTCCTCCACCACCTTCAGGCCGAAATTTTCCAGCACCGGCACCGCTTCCGACAGCGGGATGATGCGGCCGAGGCGATAGATTTTCAGCCGCACCTGGCCGGGCTGATCCCCCGCGCCGGGCAGCAGGCGCACGCCGCGATCCGCCTCGCCATTGAGGGTGGACAGCGCCAGGATGTCGGCCGCCGCCTCGTCAGCGCGATGCTGGGCGCGATAGCTGGCCGAAAAGGCGCGGCCGTGGCTGAGCGTCAGGCGCGCCGCCCGGGCCGGGCCGGCCAGTTCGGCCAGGGCCGCTTCCAGTTCCTCGTCCCAGCCGCGCACCAGCTGGCGCAGCCGGCGATCCAGCGCCTGCGCCTGTTCGGGGCCAAAGCCCGCGGCATCGGCGACATCGACAACATAATGCACCCGGGCCAGCCCTTCGGCCCGCAGCTCCACCTCGAACCGGGCGATGCTGCCGCGCAATTGCTGGGCCAGCATCTGGCCCACCGCCTCGCGCTGGCGGCTGGTGTAGGTGTCACGCGGCACGAACACCAGCACCGAGATGAAGCGGCCAAAGGGATCGGGCCGGGCGAACAGCTTGGGCCGCGGCCGGTCGAGCAGGGACAGGAGGCCCAGCGCCATGTCTTTCAGGTCGGCCGGGCTGGCTTCGAACAATTCCATGCGCGGAAAGCTTTCCAGCACATGGACCAGGGCCTTGCCGCTGTGCCCGCCTTCGCCAAAGCCCAGCGTGTCGATGATCTCGCCCACCTTGCGGCGCAGCAGCGGCACCTGGCGCGGCGAGGTGTTCAACGCCGCCGATGTGTACAGCCCGAGGAAGCGGGTTTCCGACACCACCCGGCCTTCGCGGTCAAAGCCCTTGACGCTGACCAGATCGCCATTGACCCGGCGGTGCACCGTCACCACCGCGCCCGCTCGCGTGATCAGCAGCGGTTCCGGGCTGGCCATCAGGGCGCCAAGCGCGCGCGGCGTGTCATTCTGCCCGGGCACGCCGGTCCACACCGGGTAATCAGGATCGCGCAGCAGGCCAAGGCCGGCTTCGCCCACTGCCTGACCGGTTGGCGCCAGCTGGTAACGCCGGGCGCCCAAAAGGGTGAAATTGTCAGCCGCCAGCCATTCCAGGAAGGCCATGGCTTCGGCCGTGCGGTGCGGGGCCAGTGGCGGCGGATTGTCGGCCAGGGCGCGGATCGAATCGCGCAGCAGCGCCAGCATCGCCTGCCAATCGCCCACGGCCGCCTTCACATCGGCTAGCACGCCCAGCAATTGTTCGGCCAGCGCGGCGCGGGCCTTGGCCCCAACCCGTTCGATCTCCATGTAGATCATCGATTCGCGCAGGGTGCCGGGGGCCGGGGTGCGGGCCTGGCCTTCGCCGATCACGGCCAGCAGCCGGCCGTCGCCATCGCGGTCCACATCGATGATCGGGTGGATCAGGCGGTGGATGTCGATGCCGGCAGCGGTCACGGCCGCCGCGGTGGAATCAACCAGGAACGGCCGGTCTTCGCCGATGATGGCCAGGCGCAGGCGGCGCTGGCCCACCGGGCCGTCATCGGCCAGGGTCTCGATCTGCACCACCGGTTCGCCGGGCTGGCGCTGATGGGCGGCGGCGGCGACATATTCGGCAATGGCACTGCGCTGGCTGTCGGTCAGATCGTCGATTTCGCCGGGCAGGGCACGGGCAAACAGCGCCGATTGCAGGGCCTGGCCGATGCTGGTGCTGGCTGGAAGAGGGGTGGTTCCGGGGGCTGCGTTGGCCGCGCCCTCGTTCGTCTTGCTGGCAGACACGTCAATCGCTCCCGCGTCAATCTGTCCTGCCGCATATGCGCTTCGCCGCCGCGAAAGAAAAGCGTGATGTGGCAATCAATCGGTCTTTTTTGTGATTGATGTAACATCGCTGGGCGATTCCGGGCGGCGCGGAAAGGGATCGGCGGTGGCCGCAGCCGGCGTCAATTGCGCCAGCGCGCCGGCCAGTTCGGCCCGCAACCGGCGCGCCGCGCTGTGGGACAGCACTTCCCGCCAGCTCAGCACGATCTGCACCAGCGCGGCCGGATCATCGCCATCGGCCAGCGGCAGGGCGAGGCCGCGCACCATGATCTGGGCGCCCATCGGATCATTCACCGTGGCTTCGAACGGGATCGGCATGGGTTGCAGCACGACCAGTTCCCCGGCGGCGACCAGTTCGTCGCCCAGGCCCGGCTCACGCAGCAGCGGCAGGCCCGCCACCAGCCCGAAGCGCGCCGACACCGAACCGCCAACCGCCTCGATGATGGCCCGCCCGCCGGGATCGCGCACCACCAGGCTGTGATCGAAGAACGGGGCCAGCGCCGCCGCCGTGTCGGCTTCGGCCGCCTGCTGCCAGGCTGCCAGGGCCCGGCTGGTCAGCCGGCGTTCCACCACCACGGTGCGCGGCAACAGCCCGGGGAAGTTGACCGGGCTGCCGGTTGGTTCGGGCGAAGCCGGCGGGGGCAGAACGGGGCGGCGAAACAGGCTCATGCGCCCCATAACGGCGGCAGTGCCAGCGCGTTGAGCGCCAGCTTCCTGCCTGTCCCCCGCTATCCCCTTGCCAGCCGCGCCGCCCCCTGTTAATCGCCGCCACCTTGCCGGGCGCCGCAGTAGCTCAGGTGGTAGAGCACGTCATTCGTAATGATGGGGTCGGGGGTTCGAGTCCCTTCTGCGGCACCAGGCTTTGCCCGGCAAGGTTCGAGACAGGATAGCGCGCAGCCGCCGCTGGTCAGATCATGGCCAGGGTGCGGGCGGCGTGGTGGAGCGCGGCGCGTTGGGGGTCGGGCTGGCCGGTGATGGCGGCCAGGGCGCCGGCCAGGCTGGGGTGGCGGAAGCGGAAGCCGCTGGCCAGGGCGGCGGTGGGGGCAACCCGTTGACCGCCCAGCAGAAGTTCCCGCGCAAAATCGCCGAGCAGGGCTGTGAGTGGCGCCGCCGGCACCGGGACCATGGCCGGGCGGCCGAGCAATTGGCCCAGCGTGCGGGCGAATTCGGCATTGGTGACGGGATGGGGCGCAACCGCGTTCACCGGGCCTGAAACGCCTTTGTTCTGAATGGCATGGATGATCAGGCGCACCAGATCGTCGCGGTGGATCCAGCTCATCCACTGGCGGCCGGTGCCGAAGCGGCCGCCCAGGCCGAATTCGAAGGGGGTGAGCAGGCGCGCCAGCAGCCCGCCGCTGCGATCGAGCACCAGGCCGATGCGCAGCACCACGGTGCGGATGCCGGCGCGGGCGGCGGCGGCTTCCCAGCTGCGGCAGGCCCGGGCCGAGAAGCAGGGCCGGCCGGCGGCGTTTTCATCAAGAACATCATCATCTTGCAGGCCATAGATGCCGATGGCCGAGCCCGAGACCAGCACATCGGGCCGGTGATCCAGCCGGGCGATGAGCGCGGTGACGGCGCGGGTGACGGCAAGGCGCGAGCGGATGATGCGGATGCGCTTGGCCCGGGTCCAGGGGCTGTTGGAAATCGGCTCGCCGGCCAGGTTGACGATGGCATTTATGCGGCAATCCCGGGCAATCTGTGCCAGATCGGTGACCACGCGCACGCGCCCGGTGGCGGCAACAGGGGCCGCGGTGGCGGCGCGGCTGAGGATGGTGACATCATGGCCGGCATCGGCCAGCGCCGCCACCAGCCGGCTGCCGATGAAGCCGGTGCCGCCGGTGACCAGCACATGTTGGTGGCCGTCAAGCGCGCTGGCCAGCCCGGCGGCGGGGGCGTCGACCAGCCGGCGGGTGCGGCGCGCCGCCGCCAGATCGCGCAGGCCCGACAGCACGACCCCGGCCGCCGCCACGGCGCACAGCCAGCCGGCGAGGCCATGATCGGCGGGCAGCAGCGCCGTCGGCCGGCCCGCGCCCAGCCACAGCCAGGGCAGCAGCAACGCCAGCAGCGCGCCATAGTTCAGGGTGAGCAGCGTGTGGGTGATGCGTTCGCTGGCGGGCAGGCGGCGGCTGCGGTCTTCCTCGACAAAATCCCACAGGGTGATGATGAGTTCACCGGCCAGCAGCGCCATCAGGGCCATCGCCCATAGGCCCTGCGGCACCACGAAGCCCAGCGCCAGGAACAGCAGGGCATAGGCGAGGTTGCGCACCCCGTGCAGCAGCAGTTCGATCCGCTGGCCCGGGCGCCAGGCCAGGCGTTCGGTGCCTTCATGGTGGTAGAGCGTGTCGAACGCCCCCATGGCCATCTGGGCGAAGAGCAGGGTCCAGAGCGCGTCAGTCATGGCTGATGTCCTTCGTGTCGTGAAAGCGGCTGATCTGGTGGATCAGTTCGCCCAGCAGCGGGTGGTGGAGGGCAAGGCTGAACAGGAAGCTGCCGTCGCCGCAGTCGACATGGTCGATGGTCAGGCGGCCGGGGGCGAGCAGCGCCGGCAGGCGCAGGCGGCGCTGGCCAAGGACGAGGACATAATGATCGCTGGCAAAGCGGATGCCGCCGGCAATCGGGCTGACGGCCAGCGCAATGGCGACGCCGCCGCCCAGATATTCCTCGAGGCCGGTGGCGCCGGCAAAGCGTTTGGCGCTGTGGATCACCTGCGGAAAGCCGCGCCGGCGGGCATAGACGCGCGTCCACACCTGGCCGCCGCTGGCACCATCTTCGGTGACACTGACCACCGCGGCGACCCCGCCGCCGCGATCCAGCGGCAGCGGCGCACCAATCAGCCGGGCGGCATGGGCCAGCAGCCAGCCGGCGAGGCTCATCCGGCACAGCACGACCTCGCCGGCATAATTGGCCGACTGGCCGGGGCCGAGCCGCTTGCCAAAGCGCTGGCGCACGGCGGCGGGCAGGGCCGACCAGCCGGCGCCGAGCAGCCGGCGGAAGCGCGGATCGGCCAGGGGCGCGGCGGGCGGGGTTGTGCCTGCACCGGCGGGGGTGGGTGCAGCGGTCAGTCTGGCCGTCATGGCGTTCATCACTGATCCTCCCGTTGTTATTGTCGTTTCTGTAGAAAGAGAAATTGATGGGCAAAAATTTTTGGCTGTGGATGGCCTGGCGTCAGCCGTCGTCGGCCGGCCTGTCCCCTTCCCCGTCCGTCCCCTTGCTCTTGCCCGCGCCGCCGCCGGGCAGATAGCGCAGCAGGCCGACCACCCTGGCGCCCAGCCGGATCAGCCGCATGATCTGCTGCGGCGGCACGGTGATCATCTGTTGATACCAGCCGTCCACCGTGGTGATGAAATCATGCATCGCGTGCAGGCGCTGGCGCACCGCCGGGCTGATCGCCGGATCATCGGCCCCGGCCATGGCGGCGCGGATGGCGGCCACCATGGGATCAATCTCCCGCTCCTTGCGGCCTTGCGCGACCTTGCTGGCCATCTGCCACAGATCGGTTTCGGCGACGAAATGATCGCGGCGGTCGCCCAGCACCGGCACCCGCATGACCAGCTTCCAGTTGAGCAATTCCTTGAGGCTGTTCGACACGTTGGAGCGTGCCATGCCCAGCGTGTCGGCAATATCCTCGGCCGTGAGCGGCCGATCGGACAGCAGCAGCAGCGCCTGGATCTGCGCGACCGAGCGGTTGACCCCCCATTGCCCGCCCAGATCGCCCCAGCGCAGCACAAAGGCCTCCACCGCCGGCGGCAGGCCGGTCGAATCAGCGTCGGCGGATTTGGTTATTTCTGTCATGACAGAAATATCTGCCTGAACTTGATCGCTGTCAAGCGGTGCGATGCACGGTCAGCGTCTGGCCGGCAGGGTCTGCAGCCATTGGTGGATGCGATCCGCCAGGGCCAGCCTGGCGTCGGACCAGCTGTGATCGGTGGGCTGGTGGGCTTCGGCGACCTGGCCACCGGCGGCGCGGGCGGCGGCGACGACGGGATCGGTGAGCGGTTTCAGGCCATCATCGGAGGTGAGCACCAGCAGCGGCTGGCGCGCCAGGCCGCGGGCCCGGGGCACCAGATCGAAATCGGCCGTGCGGGCGATGAGTTCATCGGCCATGATGGCGGGCGAGGTGCCGGCCAGCGCTTCGGCATTGCCGGCCGATTGCGCCACCACCCGGTCGCGCGGCAGCTTGCCGATCAGGCCCATGTTGGCGGCCGAGATCAGGATGGCACCGGCCAGGGCGGGATCATCGCTGGCCACCATCGCCGTCACCCAGCCGCCCATGCTGTGCCCGGCCAGCACGATGCGGGCGGTGTCGATGCCCAGGCGGGCGGCGACTTGCGGTTGGCGCAGATGGGCCAGCACGGCGCGGGCATCCTCGGGGTTCTGGGCAAAGCGGAAGTTGCCGGGGCTGCCCCAGGCGCCGCGATAGTTGAAGCTGATGGCGTTCCAGCCGGCGCGGCGCAGGGCCTGGGCCAGATCGAGATTCTTCTCGTTCCCCGGCCAGCCGTGGCAGATGACGATGGTGGGGTGCGGCCCCGGCCCGGCGGCAAGATAGGCGAGGCCGTTGATCTCCACCCCGCCCGAGGGAATGTGCAGCACCTCCATGCGGGCGCGCGGGCTGGCCGTGGCGGGCGGATCGGTGAGCAGCGGGTTGGCGCCGGCCGGCAGCGCGAGGCCGGTGATGGCGATGGCGGTGAATGCGGTGAACAGGGCAAGCGTGCGCATCTGACAATGAACCCCCGGTTGATGGCGCCAGTGTGGCGGTGGCCCGGCGGGCTGGCAAGCCGGCATGCACGGGGGCAATGGCTGTGGTGGCAGTGGTGCCGGGGTCAGGCCAGCCCCAGATCGCGGGCCAGGGCGGCGAGTTCGGCGCGGCTGGCCACGCCCAGCTTGTCGAAGGCGTTGCCCATGTGCATCTTGACCGTGCTTTCGGTCAGGCCCAGCGCCTGGGCGATGTCGCGGTTGCGCAGGCCGCGGGCGGCCAGCCGCGCCACCTCGGTTTCGCGGGCGGACAGGGCCCTGGTGGCAGCGACGCCGGTATCGCGCCGCGACAGATGACTGATCACCCGTTTCAGCACCGCATTGTCGATCCATTGCTGCCCGGCGGCGACCTTTTCGACACATTCGACGATGCGATCGACGACCTGTTCCTTCAGCACCAGGCCATCGGCTTCCAGTTCGACCGCCTCGGCAATCTGGCTCTGGTCCAGGCTGGCGGAGAGGATGATGACCTTTGGCCGGGCGGCGCCCCGGCCGCGGATGTCGCGCAGGATGGCGAGGCCGCTGGTGCCGGGCATCTGGATATCGAGCAGGGCGATATCGGGATCATGCGCGGCGATGGCGTCGACGGCAGCCGTGCCATTGGCGCAGCGGGCGACAATGTCGAAGCCTTCGGCCTGGAGCAGGGCAGCCAACCCTTCCAGCACGATCGGGTGATCATCGGCGAGCAGCAGGCGGGTCATGGGTGGCTCTCTGCCGGGGTGGGAAAGATCATGGCCAGCCGGGTGCCCTGGGGACCGCTGTCCAACGACAACTGCCCGCCCAATTGCGCCAGCCGGTGCAGGATGGAGCGGGGGCCGAGGCCGCGTTCGCGCAGGCTGTCGGCGGTGAAGTGACCGGGCACGGCAAAGCCGGTGCCATTGTCGGCAATGGCCAGATGCCAGGCATCGGCAGCGGCGGTGCCGCGCACACTGACATGGCGGGCCGCGCCGTGGCGCACGGCGTTGGCAACCGCTTCCCGCGTGATCAGGCGGATGTCATCGGCGAGCGCCGGCGGCGGTTCGGCTTCAATGTCGGCATCGATGCTGATATCCCACTGCCGGGCCAGCGCGGGCAGCCAGTCTGCCATCGGGCCAAGGTGCTCGCCGGGGCCGGAGGCGCGGGGGCGGATGCCTTCCAGCACCCGGCGCAGATCCTGTTGTTCCTGGCGCAGCGCGGTGGACAGGGTGGCGATGCGGGCCGCCGCCGCATCGGGATCGGATTTGATCTGCCGGTCCATCATGCGCAATTGCAGGGCAAGGCCGGTGAGAAACTGCAGGATGCCATCGTGAAGATCATGGGCCACGCGCACCCGTTCCTCGCGGGCGGCGGCGTCGCGCCAGGCATCGGCGGCGGCGGCATGGCCCAGCGCGGCGCCCAGCTGCACTGACAGGGCGCGGGCGAGATAAAGATCGTCGACGGTGGCCGGTTTCGGGATCAGCAGCCAGCCATCCAGCGCGTCGCAGCGGATGGCGGAGACGATGGCATGGTCGATCCCCCAGGCGGCGGCGAGCTGGGGATCGAGCAGCTGGCCGTTGACGCTGTGCAAGGTGCCATCGCCATCATAGCGGCGGCAGTCGCGGCCATCGGCGCGATATTCGAAGGTGGTGCCGGCGCTGGCACCGGCCACCGGGCCGGCCCAGCCCGGCCCCGGCAGGGGCGGCAGGGGCGGGCCGTCACCATCGCGGATGACGCGCCAGCCCGGATCATCGCGCGGTTCCCAGATGAAGACGGCACTGGGCACGGCGAAAAAGTCGCGGACATGGGCGAGGCAGAGCCGGATGGCATCGGGAATGGTGGCGGCCTGCGCCTCCACCGGGCGGGCAAGGCGCATGAGTTCGCGCCAATAGCGTTCGCGCTGCACCCCGATATAGGCGAGCAGGGCACCAATGACGACAATCTGGCCAAGACGGACGATGAAGCGCAGCAGATCATCCTCGCCAAGATCCAGCTCGGCGCCAGGCAGCGCGGCGGCGGCCAGGAACAGCAGGATGATGGCGATGCTGGTGCCCAGCGCGCCGCGCCAATCCCAGCGCAGCGTGGCCGACAGCACCGAGAAGAGATAGAGCGGGAACAGCGGGCTGACGACGCCCCGGGTGAGGAAGACCAGCGCGCCGAACATCATCACATCGACGGCGTGGACATATTGGCCGATCGGCGGGGCCGACAAGGGCCGGCACCAGACCACCAGCACCACCAGCGCCGCCATCACGACATAGGCCAGCAACAGACCGAACACCCAGGGCGCGAAGACCTGGGGCTGGGGCGGATCATAGAGGGTGGCACCCAGCGTGGGCAGTGCCAGCGCCAGCCGGGCAATGGCGCTCACCCGGTCCGCCCGATTGTGGGTGAGGATCTTCTTCAGCATGGCTGGGTCGTGGACGGTCCGTATTGCGCCGGTGACCCAGCGAAAATATTCCCTCCACAATTATCATGCATTTTCGATGGGTTGGGAACCGACGAAAGTCTGTATCGAATATGATTTTTTGGTCAGAACCGGCCGCCAATCCCGTTGGCCGATGGGCAGGATGACTTAGGCCGTTGGCAGCGCCCAGTCGATCGGCGGCTGGCCCTGTTGTTCGAGCCACTGGTTGGTGCGGCTGAAATGGCGGCAGCCGAAAAACCCATTGTGGGCGGACAGGGGCGACGGGTGCGGGGCCTTCAGCACCAAGTGGCGGCCGGGATCGACGAAACCGGCCTTTTTCTGGGCGTGGCTGCCCCACAGCAGGAAGGCGCAAGGGTGGGCGCGGGCGGCGACGAGCCGGATCACGGCATCGGTGAAGCCTTCCCAGCCGCGGCCCTGGTGGCTGGCGGCCAGCCCCTGCTCCACGGTGAGGCAGGTGTTGAGCAGCAGCACGCCCTGCCGGGCCCAATGTTCCAGAAAGCCATGACGGGCCGGTGGGATGCCAAGATCGGCGGCCAGTTCCTTGTAGATGTTGACGAGGCTGGGCGGCACCCGCACGCCGGGGCGCACCGAAAAGGCCAGACCATGGGCCTGGCCGGGGCCGTGATAGGGGTCTTGCCCCAGGATGACGACGCGCACCTGATCAAGCGGGGTGAGATCAAGTGCGCGGAACCATTCGCTGCCCTTGGGGAAGATCGGCTTGCCGGCGGCCTTTTCGGCCTTGAGGAAGGCTTTCAGCGCCGCCATCTGCGGGGAGGCGAGGTGATCGGCGAGCGGCAGGCGCCAGCTGTCGTGCAGCTTCACGGCATCGACGGCGATCGGTTGGGCCATCAAATCAGGCGCGCGCCCCGGCGCGGCCCCCGGCGCGACCCTTGCCCAGGCCCATGCGGACCAGCAGATTGTCGCGATCGAGCACGAAATGCTTGAGCAGGCCGAGCAGGTGCAGCGCGATCAGCGCCAGCATGGCCCAGCCCAGGATTTCATGCAGGTCGTGGGCGGCATCGGCGATGGGCTTGCCCACCCCGAACTTGGGCACGTCGAACGCGCCGAAGAAGCTGAGCGGCCTGGTGTTGCGATCGGCCATCACCCAGCCTGAAAACGGGATGGCCAGCATGGCCAGATAGAAGGCGCCGTGCGCGGCCCTGGCCAGCAGCCGTTCGCCGCTGGTGAAATAATGCGGGAAGGGCGGCGGCGGGTTGGCGAGGCGCCAGCCGATGCGGATGAGGCTGAGGGCGATGATGCTGAGGCCGAAGCTTTTGTGCAGGCCCATCACCAGCGCGCGCTGGCCGCCTTCGGTGGGCACGAAATCATGCAGGAAGCCGCCGGCCAGATTGCCGATGATCATCACCGCCATCAGCCAGTGCAGGATGATGGCGCCCTTGCTGTAGCGGCTCACCAGACCCTCTCCCCCTCATCACCTGGCGCGACGTTAGGCGGGAACCGGGCGCGTGTCGATAAGGGCTTCCACCACCATCGGATCGGCCAGCGTGCTGGTGTCGCCCAGGCTGGCGGTGTCGTTCTCGGCGATCTTCCTCAGGATGCGGCGCATGATCTTGCCGCTGCGGGTTTTGGGCAGGCCGGGGGCGAAGTGGATGGCATCGGGGGTGGCGATGGGGCCGATCTCCCGCCGCACCCAGGCGATCAGCTCGCGGCGCAGCGCCTCGCTCGCCTCTTCGCCGGCGTTGAGGATGACATAGGCATAAATGCCCTGGCCCTTCAGATCATGGGCAATGCCGACCACCGCCGCTTCGGCCACCAGCGGATGGGCGACGAGGGCGGATTCCACCTCGGCCGAGCCCATGCGGTGGCCGGAGACATTGATCACATCATCGACCCGGCCGGTGATCCAGTGATAGCCATCCGCATCGCGGCGGCAGCCGTCGCCGGTGAAATAGAGGCCGGGGAAGGTGGAGAAATAGGCATCGAAGAAGCGGGCGGGTTCGCCCCAGATGCCGCGCATCTGGCCGGGCCAGGAGCGGGCGAGGCAGAGATTGCCTTCCGCAGCGCCAGCGAGGAGGCGCCCCTCGCCATCGACCAGCACCGGTTCGACGCCAAACATCGGCAGGCTGGCCGATCCGGGTTTCAGCGCGGTGGCACCGGGCAGCGGGGTGATCAGCGCACCGCCGGTTTCGGTCTGCCACCAGGTGTCGACAATCGGGCAGCGGCGGCCGCCGACAACGCGGTGATACCAGTCCCAGGCTTCGGGGTTGATCGGTTCGCCGACGCTGCCGAGCAGGCGCAGCGAGGAGAGGTCATGCGCCTTCACCCAGTCCTCCCCCTCGCGCATCAGGGCGCGGATGGCGGTGGGCGCGGTGTAGAGGGTGGCGACGCGCCATTTTGCGACAATCTGCCAGAAGCGGCCATGATCCGGGTGGCTGGGCACGCCTTCGAACATCAGGCTGGTGGCACCGTTGGCGAGCGGGCCATAGACGCCATAGCTGTGGCCCGTCACCCAGCCGATATCGGCGGTGCACCAATAGACCTCGCCGGGGCGGTGATCGAAGACATAATGGTGCGTCATCGCCGCCCAGACGAGATAGCCGCCCGATGTGTGCAGCACGCCCTTGGGCTTGCCGGTGGAGCCGCTGGTGTAGAGGATGAACAGCGGGCTTTCGGCGTCCATCACCTCGGGCGGGCAGGTGGCGGCGACGCGCGGCAGCCGTTCATCCAGATACTGGTCGCGGCCCGGCTGCATGGCGACCGCGCCGCCGGTGCGGCGCACCACCAGCACGCGCGCCACATCCGGGCAATGATCGAGTGCCAGATCGACATTGGCCTTCAAGGGCACATGGCGGCCGGCGCGCAGGCCTTCATCGGCGGTGATGACGATTTTCGCGCCGCAATCCTGGATGCGGCCGGCCAGCGCCTCGGGCGAGAAGCCGCCGAACACCACGGCATGGATGGCGCCAATCCGCGCACAGGCCAGCATGGCGGCGGCGGCTTCCGGGATCATCGGCAGATAGAGCACCACCCGGTCACCGGGGCGCACGCCTTCGGCCTTGAGGACATTGGCGATGCGGCAGGTGAGGGCGTGGAGATCGGCATAGCTGAGCACCCGGCTGTCAGCGGGATCATCGCCTTCCCAGATGATCGCCGGCTGTTTGGCGCGGGCGGCGAGATGGCGATCGAGGCAATTGGCTGCCACGTTGAGCTGGCCATCGGCGAACCAGCTGATGCCAAAGCCATCGGCGTGGAAATTGCTGGCATCCGCCACGCTGGGCGGGCGGATCCAGTCGATGATGCGGGCCTCGCGCGCCCAGAAGGCGTCCGGATCGGCCAGGCTTTGCGCGTGCAGCCGTTGATAGGCGGCGGCATCGACATGGGCGGTGGCGGCCCATTCGGCGGGCACGGGGACAATGGGTTCGGCCATGGCAATGCTCCGTTGGTGGGCCCGGCCACGGCGGCCGGGCCCAAGGGTTCAGAAGAACAGGATGGCGCCGGCGGCCACCGTGTCGGAACTGGCGCGGTTGCCGCCGTGGGCGGTGCTGCGCGTGTGGGTATATTCGCCGACCAGCGTGACCCAGCTGGTCAGGCCATAGCGCAGCTGGCCAACCCAGCTGCTGTTGCGCTTGAGCAGGGTGGGATTGACCTCGCCGCGGGTGAGATCGAGGCGGCTTTCGCCATAGGAGGCCCCCAGCGTGACCTTGCCCACCGTGTAGGTGCCCTGCAGGTAGAAGCCATCGGAGCCGCGCGCGGTGCCGGCGGCATCGGTCGACAGGATGAACAGGCCGGTCGTGCCCAGGCCCTTGCCGGTGTAGTAATAGCCGAGCAGCGACGCGCCGCCGACACTGAGCTTGGTGCCGAAATCAAGGCCGCGCCCGGTGTAGCCGCGCCCGCCAACCGGGTTGTGATCCTGGGTGATGCCCGACAGCCAGGCATGCACGCCGACCCCGCCAAGCGTGCCGTCCCACGACAGGCGGGCCTGGAAGCCGGGCGTGTCGTTGACTTCGTTGAGGCCGACGGTGACCAGCGGCATGAAGGCCCCGGCCGCCAGCTGGAAGCCGCCGAATTTCGGTGTGGTGTAGGTGATCTGCGGCTGGAAATCGGTGTAGATATAGCCAACGCCGATGCGGCCCAGCGAGGTGTTGGACGGGGCAGCGTTGCCGGCCGCGGTGCCGACCGACAGCAGGGTGATGTCGTTCAATATGGCATCCTGGCCGAACAGGCCGATGGCGCGGCCGATCTTCACCTCGCCGAAACCGGCCTTGCCGAAGGTGAGATAGGTTTCGCGGGCATCGATGCCGCTGGTGGCCAGCGCCTGCGGAGTGCCGCCGCTGTTGGCGCCGCCGACGTGGGACACGCTGTTGATGCCGGGATAGAGGCCGAAATGCGCGCCGACATCCCAGCCGCCCTGGGTGGTGGTGACATCGACCTTGAGGAAGCCCGGCAGCAGGCCGTTGCGCACCGCCGAGGTGCTGCCGCCCACCGTGGCGAGGCCGCCGACCACCGTGCTGGCGGGGCCGGCGCGGTTGCCGCTGTCGTGGCTGTAGAAGCCGTTGATCGAGCCGGAGAAGGTGAGGGTGACATCGCCCAGTTCGAGCCCGACACCAGATTTGGACATGGTGACGACGCGCTTGCCCGACAGGGCTTCGGCTGCCGCGGTTTGCGGGGCGGGCGCGGCGGCCGGCAGGGCGGCGGCGGGTGCCGGCTGCGCCTGTTTCAGCTTGGCCAGCGCGGCATATTCCTCGTCGGACAGGATGCCCTTTTCCTTCAGGCGCAGCAGCAGCTGGTCGGTGGCGTCGAGCGGTGATGCTGCCTGGGCAGCGGCGGGTGCGGCGGCCAGCAGGGCCAGCGCGCCGGCGGCGCCAAGCGCCAATGCGGTCTTCATTGTGTCTCTCCCCCCGTGGGCACCGCCCCATGCTGGGCGGCTGGAGCTTCAGGGTGGGGGAAGTGGGTGGCGGCCTGTATTGGACTATGGGGGGGCAAATCGGCGGCAGGGTATAATGCCGGCGGGGGGCGTAGCGGGGAGGTTGGACCTGAGTGCCCCTCCGTCAGCCTGCGGCTGCCACCTCCCCAAAACAAGTTTGGGGAGGATTTTCTGGTGTCAGCGGCCGACGGCCACGCCCCAGGGCGCGCGGGCGAGGGGGATGGTGGCGACCACGCTGACCGCTGCGATGTCGATCACCGACAGAGTGTCTGACAGGCCGTTGGCGGCATAGGCGCGGCGGCCGTCGGCCGAAATGGCGAGGTGCCAGACCCGCTGGCCGACCGGGACCAGGGCAGTGACCTTGTGGGTGGCCACATCGATGATGGCGACATGGTTGGCGCGGCCCAGCGCCACCAGCGCCTGTTTGCCATCGGGGGTGAAGCGCACGCCGACCGGCAATATCTTGTCGGCCGGCACGCCGGGCACGCTGAAGCGGATTTGCGCGGTTTCGCGGCGGGTGGCGACATCGATGATGTGCAGCGTGCCGCCGATTTCGGCGGTGGCCCACAATTGCCGGCCGTCGGCGGTGAACTCGGCGTGGCGCGGGCGGATGCCGACCTCGGTTTCATACGTCATGCTGGCGCTGGCGATGTCGATCCAGTGCAGCTTGTTGTCGGTTTCCGAGGTGGCGACCACCCATTTGCCGTCCGGCGAGGTGGCCATGCCTTCGGGTTCGACCCCCACCACCACCTGGAAGGCGACGCGGCGGCCGGCGATGTCGATGGCGGTCACCTGGGCGTCGCGTTCGTTGCTGGCAAACAGCGTCCTGCCATCGGCCGACAGGGCAAACATTTCCGGGTCTTCGCCCGATGGCAGATCGGCAATCAGCTTGCCGGTGGCGACATCCACCACCTGCACGGCATTTTCATCGCTGGCGCAGATGTAGAGATGCCGGCCATCGCGGGAGAGGATGATGCCGCGCGGCCGCTTGCCCACCGGCCAGCTGGCCTTCACCGCCAGCGTGGCCCCATCCACGACGCTGATCAGATTGGCGCGTTCGTTGGAGACATAGATGGTTTCGGCATTTGCCGCACCGGCCAGCAGCGCCGCGATCAGGGCCAGGATTTTCATGCGCATCAATCCCCACGTTTGATGCGGAGCCTATCAGGCCGGCCCGACCGGGCATGTAGGACCAAGGTGCAATGGGCGGGCACCCGGCATCGGCGGCATCATCGGCCACAGAATCGCACCTGGGAATGCGGGGGCAGCCCTGCGGGAGGACGCACGATGAACCGATCAACTGCCCGATTGCTGGCCATGGCCACGGCGGCCTTTGCCCTGGGGGTGGGCGCGCCCGCCCTTTTGGCCCCCTTGTCGGCCCATGGCGATGTGACGCCGCAGCCGGTGGACACCAGCAAGCTGCCCGACATCGGCACGGCCTGGCTGAAGGCCAACCCCTATCGCGGCAACGCCGATGCCATCAAGATCGGCCAATCCGCCTACGGCCAGAATTGCGCCCGCTGCCACGGGCTGGATGCCATTTCCGGCGGCATCGCGCCCGATCTGCGTTATCTCGACAAGGATGACGCCGGCGATGAATGGTTCATCCAGCGTTTCCAGCATGGCTCCGCCCGTGACGGCAAGGTGTATATGCCGCCGATGGGCGAGGCGCTGGGCCAGAAGGCCGGCTGGGCCATCCGCTCCTGGCTCGACACCAAATATGACGGGTGATGGCTGCTCGCGGCGGGCGCTGCTCGCCGGGCTGGCGGGGGTGGTGCTGGCGCCGGCGGCGCGGGCCCGGCCGCTGGACAGACTGGCGGCGGCCGGCACGCTGTCGATCGCCGTCTATCGCGATTTCGCGCCGTGGAGCTGGCGCGATGCCGGCGGCACGCTGAAGGGGATCGATGTCGATCTGGGCACGGCGCTGGCCGCCGCGCTGGGGCTGAAGCCGCAGTTCATCGATTTCCTCGCCGATGAAAGCGTGGAGGATGACCTCAGGAACATGGTGTGGCGCGGGCCGTTGATCGGCGGCAGCGCGGCGGATGTGATGATGCATGTGCCGACCGACCGGCGCTTCCAGTTGCAGGTCGATCGCTGCGTGATCGGCGCGGCCTATGCCCGCGAACGCTTTGCCGTCGCCTGTGGCCCCGGCGCCGATTGCGAGGTGCCGCCGCCGCAATGGGCCGGCAAGCGGCTGGCGGCGGAACTGGATTCGATTCCCGACATCTGGCTGTCGGGCAGTTTTGGCGGCGTGCTGCGCGGCCAGGTCAGCCATCATTATTCCGGCGCCGCCGCGATGGCCGCCCTGATCGACGGCAAGGCCGATGTGGCGATGGCCAGCACCGCCCAGGTGGAGCATGCGCTGGCCAACAACGCCGCCCCGCACATCAAGCGGCGGGTGGGGCCGATCCCGGCGCTGCCCAGCCCCGGCTGGGATGTCGGCCTGGCCGTGAAGGATGACAGCCGCGACCTGGCCGACGCGCTGGAAGCGATCATCGAACGCTTTGCCGGGGATGGCACGCTGGACCGGATCTTTGCGCCCTATGGCGTCAGCCGGATGGCACCCCTGGGCAATGGCGAGAGGGGATAAGGGCAAGGGGGCCGCGTGTTGGCCCAAGGTGCAATGGCCGGGATTTCGCAGCGGCCTAGCATCCAGGCATCGGCCGCAACGCCCGGCCGGAACAACAGGGGAGACGCAGCAATGAAGATCAACATGCTGGCGGCCAGTGCCGCCCTGGCCATCGCCGCCGCCGCGCCGGCCTTTGCCCAAGCCGGGCCAACGGATGCGCAGATCATGAACGACGAGGCCAGCCCCGGTGATGTGCTCACCTATGGCATGGGCCATCGCGGCCAGCGTTTCTCTGCGCTCGACAGGATCAATGCCGGCAATGTGAAGGCCCTGGTGCCGGCCTTTGCCGCCAGCCTGGGCGGCGAGAAGCAGCGCGGCCAGGAAAGCCAGCCGATCGTCTATGACGGCATCATCTATGTCACCGGCAGCTACAGCCGGGTGTTTGCCTTTGATGCCCGCACGGGGGCCGAGCTGTGGCAATATGATGCCCGCCTGCCCGATGGCATCATGCCGTGCTGCGACGTGGTCAACCGCGGCGCCGCCATTCATGGCGACAAGATCATCTTTGGCACGCTGGATGCGCATCTGGTGGCGCTGAACCGCAAGACCGGCAAGGTGATCTGGAACAAGACGCTGGCCGATTATGCCGCCGGCTACAGCTTCACCGCCGCGCCGATGATCGTGAACGGCAAGGTGATCTATGGCAATTCGGGCGGCGAGTTCGGCATTGTCGGCAAGGTGGAGGCGCGCGACGTCGAGACCGGTGAGCTGATCTGGAGCCGGCCGACCATCGAAGGCCATATGGGCAGCCTGAAGGGGGCCGACAACGGCATCACCGGCAAGACCAACGCCAGCTGGCAGGGCGATCAGTGGAAGAACGGCGGCGGTGCCACCTGGCTGGGTGGCACCTATGATCCCGATACCAACCTGATCTTCATGGGCACCGGCAACCCCAGCCCCTGGAACAGCCATCTGCGGCCCGGCGACAATCTCTACACCTCGTCCACGCTGGCCATCGATCCCGACACGGGCGTGATCAAGTGGCATTACCAGACCACCCCGCACGACGGCTGGGATTTCGACGGGGTGAACGAGTTCATCAGCTTTGACGCCAATATCGGCGGCAAGCCGATGAAGCTGGGCGCCAAGGCCGATCGCAACGGCTTCTTCTTCGTGCTGGATCGCACCAACGGCAAGTTCGTCTCGGCCACGCCCTTCGTGTCGAAGGTGACCTGGGCGACCGGTTACGACAAGAAGGGCCGGCCCCTCTATGTTGATGCCAACCGGCCGGGCGCGCCCAACACCGATGGCAGCAAGGGCAGCACCGTGTTTGCCGCGCCCAGCTTCCTGGGCGGCAAGAACTGGATGCCGATGAGCTACAGCCAGCAGACCCAGATGTTCTATGTGCCGTCGAACGAATGGGGCATGGACATCTGGAACGAGCCCATCGCCTACAAGAAGGGCGCGGCCTATCTGGGTGCCGGCTTCACCATCAAGCCGCTCTATCCCGATCATATCGGCGTGCTGCGCGCCATTGATCCGACCACCGGCAAGATCGCCTGGGAATACAAGAACAAGGCGCCGCTGTGGGGCGGGGTGCTGTCGACCGGCGGCAATCTGGTGTTCACCGGCACGCCGGAAGGCTTCCTCAAGGCCTTTGACGCCAAGACGGGCGCCGAGTTGTGGAAGTTCAACACCGGTTCCGGCGTCGTGGGCACGCCCGTCACCTGGGAACAGGATGGCGAGCAGTTTGTCGCCGTGATGTCGGGCTGGGGCGGTGCGGTGCCGCTGTGGGGCGGCGAGGTGGCTAAGTCGGTGCAGAACATCAACCAGGGCGGTGCGCTCTGGGTGTTCAAGCTGCCGAAATGATGCCGGACGGGCGCTTTGACCCGCGGGAGCAGGCGGACCATGCGCCTGCTCCCTATGGGCATCTCCCTATGGCCGGGCGGGCGGCTTCGGGGTTAGTCTTCCATGTGGGGGAGGCGACGCCTGTGGAACGTGTGCTGATTGTGGATGATCACCCGCTGGTGCGCGATGGCCTGCGCACGGTGATCGCGGTTGCGTTTGACCAGACCGAATTGTTCGAGGCGGCCAGCATTGGCGAGGCGATGGCGATCATCGACCGCGAGGGGGATTTCGATCTGGTGATGCTGGATCTGAACATGCCCGATGCGCAAGGCTTTGGCGGGCTGGCGGCCTTGCGCGAACGTTATCCGGCGCTGCCCATCGTCATTGTTTCGGGCGCGGTGGAGGCGGGGCTGGTGCAGGGCGCCATTGCCAATGGCGCCGCCGGCTTCATCCCCAAGAGCCTGAAGCGCAGCGCCATCGTGGCGGCCGTGCACCAGGTGCTGGAGGGCAATCTCTATGTGCCCGACGAATTTGCCGCCCCCGATGATGCCGAGTGCGAGGACATCCGCCGCCGCATCGACAGCCTGACGCCGCAGCAGCGCGTGGTGCTGGGCCTCGTGGTGGCCGGCAAGCTGAACAAGCAGATCGCCTGGGAACTGGATGTGTCGATGACGACGGTGAAGGCGCATGTCTCGGCCATTCTGGCCAAGATGAACTGCTACAGCCGCACCCAGGCGGTGATCATGGCCGGCAAGGTGCATTTCACCCCGGCGGAACGCGTGTCGGCCTAGGCCAGCATCCGGCCCATCAGGGCGCGCAGCTGGGCGGGCTTCACCGGCTTGTTGAGGATGGTGAGGCCGGCGGCCGACAGGCTGTCCTTCAGTTCGGGGGTGCGGTCGGCGGTGAGGATGGCGGCCGGGATGGCGCGGCCGCAGGCGTGGCGCACGCGTTCGACCACGGCATCGCCGGTGTCGCCATCGGCCAGGTGATAATCGGCCAGCAGCAGATCAACCGGGCCGTGGCTGGCGGCGGCCAGCGCCTTGTCGCTGTCGGGCGCGGTCAGCACCTGGCAGCCCCAGCCTTCCAGCACTGCCTGCATGCCGGCCAGGATGGCCGGTTCATTGTCGATCACCAGCACGGTGGCGCGGCCGACGCCGGCGCTCGCCCGCAGGCGCTGGCCATCGGCGCTGGTGCTGGCGGGCCCGGCCGCCGGCACGGTGACGGAGAAACTGGCGCCGTCGCCGGGGGCGGAGACGAGGCCGATGGGCAGATCGAGCATGCGGGCGGCGCGCTGGACGATGGCGAGGCCAAGGCCCATGCCGCGCTCCACACTGTCATTCTCGCCGCGCTGGCCCAGCCGGCGAAACTCTTCAAAGATCAGCGCCTGATCATCGGGCGCGATGCCGGGGCCGGTGTCGGTCACGCTGATCACGATGCCGGCCGGGGTGGCGCGGGCCGCCATCGTCACGCTGCCCGCCGTGGTGTAGCGCACGGCGTTTGACAGGAAATTCTGCAGGATGCGGCGCAGCAGTCGCGGATCGCTGTTGACCCACAGGCTGGTGGGCTCGACGCTGAGTGCCAGGCCGCGCCGCTGCGCCACCGCGGCGAATTCGGCGGTGAGGGCGTTGAACAGATCGGCCAGCGGTGCGGCCCGGATATCGGGCTGGATGGCGCCGGCATCGAGGCGGGAAATCTCCAGCAACGCCTCCAGCAGGCCTTCGATCGAATCGAGTGCGGAGGCGGTCTGGCCGACCAGCTCGCGGTTGGCATCGGCCATGCGCCGGCCGGCCAGCGCCGACACGAACAGCCGGGCTGCGTTCAGCGGTTGCAGCAGATCATGGCTGGCCGCCGCCAGGAAGCGGGTTTTCGAGCTGTTGGCGGATATGGCCTGGTTGCGGGCGCGTTCCAGTTCGGCGGTGCGCTGCGCCACCAGCGCTTCCAGATCGGATTTGCGCCGGGCCATGGCGGCGGCGGCGGCCTGGGCCTGGGTGACATCTTCCAGCCGCAGCACCATGCCGCCGGCCGGCATGGGCTGGCGGTGCACTTCGATGCTGCGGCCATCGGCCAGCCGGACCAGCAGCGTGGTCTCGCTGCTGCCCGCCTCCAGCCAGTCGAGGCAGCCCTGGTCCACCGCCGGGGGCACCGCCTGCCGGCACCAGGCCAGCAGGGCATCATGGCTGGCGATGTGATCGGCGGCCGGCGGGCCGTTGCCAGCCAGTTCCAGCATGGCCAGCAGCGGCCCGTTCCAGGCCATCAGCTTTTTCTGCGCATCAAACAGGCAGACGCCGTGCGGCATGGCATCCAGTGTCGCCTGCAGCACGGCGGCGCGGGTGGCCTGTTCGCGGGCGCGGTCGCGGGCTTCGGCGGTCTTGAGATCGGTGATGTCGGTATAGACGCCGACGATGCCGCCATCGTCGGTGCGCCGTTCGTTGACCTGGATCCAGCGGCCATCGGCCAGCGCGATGGCCTGGCCGCCATCGGCGACATGGTGGCGGGCAATGCGGTCGCGGGCCCAGGCATCGGGCGCGGCCAGCGCGCCCAGCGGCACCCGCCGCGCTGCCAGCGTCTGGGCGATATCGGCAAAGGGCACGCCGGGCTTGATGATGTCGGCCGCCTCCGGCCACAGGCTGACATAGGTCTGGTTGGCCAGCACCAGCCGGTCATCGGCATCGAAGATGGCAAAGCCCTCGTTGATGCTGTCGATGGCATCGGACAGGCGCTTGCGGGCGGTGTCAGCCTCGTCACGGGCGAGGGCCAGCGCGGCGTTGCTGCTGGCCAGTTCCGACAGGGCGGTTTCCAGTTCGGCGGTGCGGTCGCGCACCCGGGTTTCCAGCGCGATGGCAGTTTCGAACAGCGAAAAGGCGCTGCCGTGCAGATCGGTGGCGCGTTCCACCCGGCTGATCAGGGCGGCGTTGATCCTGCCCAGCTTTTCGATCTGGCGTTCCAGTTCGGCAATGCGTTCGGTGGGCGGGGTGGTGCCGGTCCAGGTGGGCGGGGTCATCATCGGACGGGATCAGGGGCGGCCGATGGCCAGGCCGGAAAATGTCTGGTTCATGTGCAGGGCGCGCACCTGTTCGCCATAGGTGTTGAAGCCGACGACGCCGCGCTGGGCATAGAGGCGGGAGACATGATCGGCCAATTGGCGCTGGCGGATTTCCAGCCCGTTGAGCACGCAATCAAAGCCCAGCACGCGATCAATGGCGCCGACCTGGCGTTCCAGATCCTCGAACAGGGCTTCCAGGCTGGCGATGATGTCGCCGGTTTCGCCCAGCGTCATCACCACGCCTTCATCGATGGCGCCATAGAAGGTGAGGCTGCCATCGTCATTGGCGGTGCGGATGGAGCGGGCATAATGTTCGCCGCCGATGCGCACGATCGGCGGATGGCTGGCAAACAGCGCCGGCGTGAGATCCTCCACCCGCGCGCCGATCAGCCGGGCATATTCGGCCGCCGCCGGTTCGGCGTTGATTTCGTGCACGATGCGGTTGTCGCGATCGGCGCGGGTGATGACCATGCGGGCCGGGCCGGGTTCGAAATGCTGGGCGCGGAACACGTGCAGGGGCCGCCGCGACGACAGCAGGGCCACCACCGCCGCATCCTGGCGGAAATGGCTTTGGTGGAACACGAAGGTTTCGCGGAAATCCAGGCTGTCGCCCGATGATCCGCCGACCAGCGGCACCGATCCCAACGCGTTCTGGATGGTGAGGGTGAGCAGTTCTTCCTGGGCCGACAGGCCATCGATCAGGA